>CAIMEK010000277.1 GCA_903839965.1 uncultured Acetobacteraceae bacterium
ATCCTGTTCGACGAGCCGACCTCGGCGCTGGACCCGATCAGCACGCTCAAGATCGAGGAGCTGATCGACGAGCTGAAGCGGGATTTCACCATCGTCATCGTCACCCACAACATGCAGCAGGCCGCGCGCTGCGCCGACCAGGTGGCGTTCTTCTATCTCGGTGAACTGGTCGAGGTGGGATCGGCGACGCAGATGTTCACCGCGCCGCGGCTGCGGCGGACGCAGGAATACATCACCGGCCGGTTCGGCTGAGCGGCAGGGGGAACATCATGGCCGACGTCACAGGACACATCGTCAAGCGGTTCGAGCAGGAGCTCAGCCGGCTGCGCAGCCTGATCACCGACATGGGCGGCATGGTCGAGCGCCAGGTCGCGCTGGCCTGCGCCGCGGTGCTGGAGCGCGATGGCGAGGCGGCCAGCCAGGCGGTGGAATCCGATCCGGCGGTAGACCGGCTGGAGCGCGAGGCCGAGCAGTTCGTCATCGCCCTGCTGGCGCTGCGCCAGCCGATGGCGCAGGACCTGCGCCATATCGTGGCGGGGCTCAAGGTCACCGGCGAACTGGAGCGCATCGGCGACTACGCGAAGAACGTCGCCAAGCGCAGCATCGTGCTGGGCCAGTTCAGCATGCCGTCCTCGCTCAGCGGGCTCGCCCATATGGCCGCGCTGGTGCAGGAGAATCTCAAGGCGGTCATCGATGCGTGGGGCGACAGCGACGCCGAGAAGGCGGTCGAGGTGTGGCGCTCGGACCAGGCGATCGACGACATCTACAACGCGCTGTTCCGCGAACTCATCACCTACATGATGGAGGACCCGCGCAACATAACGCCATGCACGCACCTGCTGTTCGTCGCCAAGAACCTGGAACGGATGGGCGACCACGCCACCAATATCGCCGAAATGGTCTATTACGCCGTGAAGGGCGAGCCGATGCCGGAAGGTCGGCCGAAGGGCGACGGCTCGGTCTACGCCGTGGTCCGGCCGCAGGAGTAGGAGCCAGCCGCATGTCGGATGCAACATCACGCCCGCTGGTGCTGGTCGTGGAAGACGAAGCGGCGCTGGCGACCATGCTGCGCTACAACCTCGAGAAGCAGGGCTTCCGGGTTGACGAAGCCGCGGACGGCCAGGAAGCGCTGACCCGCATTGCCGAGGAACCGCCGGACCTGGTGCTGCTGGACTGGATGCTGCCGGTGATGTCGGGTATCGAGGTGTGCCGGCAGATCCGCCGGCGGCCTGACACGCGCGACCTGCCGGTGATCATGGTGACCGCCCGCACCGATGACCAGGATGCGGTGCGCGGGCTGAACACCGGGGCGGACGACTACGTTACCAAGCCGTTCAACATGGATGCGCTGCTGGCGCGGGTGCGCGCGCTGCTGCGGCGCGCCGGCGGGGTGCCGGCGAAGGGCACGCTGAGTTTCCACGACATCACGCTCGACCAGGCCTCGCACCGCGTGCATCGCAACGGCCGTGCCGTGCATGTGGGGCCGACCGAGTACCGGCTGCTGGAATTCTTCCTGCAGCATCCGCGGCGGGTATTTTCGCGCGAGGACGTGCTCGACGCGGTCTGGGGCCCCGACATCCATGTCGAGCCGCGCACGGTGGATGTGCATATCCGCCGGTTGCGCAAAGCGATCAACGGCGAGGGCGATCTCGATGTGGTGCGCACCGTGCGCGCCGCCGGCTACGCGCTGGACACCGAGCCGGTCTGATCACGGCAGGGTCGGGGCGAGCCGGTCGCGCAGCCAGTCGCCGAGCTGGCTGCCTGACCGCGTGCCGAGGATGATGGTGAAGCTGGGCGCGAGCAGGATTCGGGGCACGCGGGGTCCTGCCAGCGCACGGCGACGCTGGCCTGGGTGGCGATGCGGGCGGGCCCGGCCATGACGATCCACATGGGACGCCTCAGACCGCCGGGGCGAACGAATCGCGGCGCAGGATGGAACCCACTGAACGGCGCATCTGTGCTCTCCTGGCAAAACCAAGGCACAGTAGCAGCCGTGATGGTTCGGAAAGATGACGCGGGTGCGTCAGTCGCGTGATGCTTGCAGCAGCCGGCCGGATTGCCAGACCGCGGCGACATCCAGCGCGGCGTCGAGCAGCACGAAATCGGCACGGCAACCCGGGGCGAGGCGGCCGCGGTCGGCGAGGCCGACCGCGCGGGCCGGCGTGAGGGTGGCCATGCGCAGCACCGCCGCGAGCGGCAGGCCGGCGTGGCGGACCGCGTTGCGCACGGCGTCCGCCAAAGTGAGATGCGCGCCGGCCAGGGTGCCGGCTTCGTTCACCAGGCGGCCGTCGCGCAGGTGGATGCGCTCGCCGTTCAGCACGAAGCCGGTGCTGTCCGAGGCGGCGGTGGCCATCGCGTCCGACACCAGCAGCAGCGCGTCGGGACCCTTGGCGGCAAAGGCGATCCGCACGCCGGCAAAATGCGCGTGGTGGCCGTCGACGATGATGCCGGCGAAGCTGGCGGCGCGGTCCAGTGCGGCGCCGACGACGCCGGGCGCGCGCGGGGCGAAGCCGGACATGGCGTTGTAGAGATGCGTTACGCCCGAGATGCCGGCGGCGAATCCTGCCATGGCTTCGTCGTAGGTGGCATCGGTGTGGCCGGCGAACACGGTGACACCGGCACGGACCAGTTGCCGGATGCAGGCGGCCGGGACCATTTCGGGGGCCAGCGTGATCAGCAGGGGAGCCGGAAATGGCCTGAGCAGATCTGCCAGGTCGGCGTCGGTCATGGCGGCGATGGCGTCGGCCGGATGGATGCCGCGGCGGGCGGATGCGATGAAGGGACCCTCCAGATGCAGTCCCGCGATGCCGGGCACGCCGGCCTCCAGCGCCGCGCGGGCCGCGGCGAGCGCCGCGCGCATTTGTGGCCGCGTGCCGCTGATCAGGGTGGGCAGCAGGGCAGTGGTGCCGGCGCCGGCATGCGCGGCGGCGATGCGGCGCAAGGTGGCGACCTCGGGCGAGTCGTTGAACAGCACGCCGCCGCCGCCGTTGACCTGCAGGTCGACGAAGCCGGGCGCCAGCACATGATCGTTCGGCAGGTCGATGCGGTCGGCGCCGGCAGGGATTGCCTGCGGGGCCGCGATGCCGGCGATGCGTTCGCCATCGAACAGGACGGCGCGATCGTGCTGCAGGTCGGCGCCGTCGAACAGCCGCGCGGCGAGCAGCGCCTTCATTTGCCAAGGCCGGCGAGGGCCGCATGCAGGTGGCCGCCATGCCGGGCAAGCAACGACTCCGCCGCTGCGCGATCGAGGCCGTGCAGCACCAGCACCGCGGTCTTCACCCGCCCGTCGGCTGCATCGAGGGCGACGCGCAGGGTGTCGTCGTCCTGCCCGGTCAGTTCCCGCAGCATGCGCAGGGCGCGCCCGCGCAGCTTGGCGTTGCGCGCGTTCATGTCGACCATCAGGCCGCGATGGATGCGTCCCAGACGCACCATGAGGAGACTGGAAAACAGGTTCAGCACGACCTTCTGCGCCGTGCCGGCCTTCATGCGCGTCGAACCGGCGATCGCCTCGGCGCCGGTTTCGATGAGCACGGGATGCGCCGCCGCGCTCAGCAGGGCGCCGCCGGGGCTGTTGGCGATACCGATGGTGAGCGCGCCGCGCCGGGCGGATTGCGCGACGACGGTGGTGGTGTAGGGGGTCGATCCGCTGGCGGCGATGCCGATGACGACGTCGTCGGGCCCGATGGCGTGGGCCGCGACATCACTTTCGGCGGCGGCACGATCGTCCTCGGCATTTTCGATCGAGCGGGTAAAAGCCGCGGCGCCGCCTGCCATCAACAGCACCAGCCTGTCCGCCGGCCAGTCGAAGGTGGGCGGCAATTCGGCGCCGTCCTGCACGCCGATGCGCCCCGACGTTCCGGCGCCGGCGTAGACCAGGCGGCCGTCGCCGGCGAGACGGGGCAACGCCGCATCGACGGCGGCGGCAATTGCCGGCAAGGCGGCGTGCACGGCGGCCACGGCGGCCAGTTGGCTTTCCCAGAGGGTCTGCAGAACCTCGCCGGGCGGCCAGCGGTCGAGGTCACGAAAGCGCGGGCTGATGCCCTCGGTCGCTGCCGGCGGGGCATGATCGGAACCCTTCACACGTCACCTTGATCTTTCACGGCCGGTTCGGAGCCGGTGCCGGCGGCTTGCAGCGGGACGCGGAGCTTCGCTTCTGCCGAGCGGGGAAAAGAAATCTTTTGCACCCATCGAAAACCGCTGTTACGAGACTGCGTCTTTATGGCAGGATTCCGAGTCGCTCGCGATTCGCGACGAATCGTTCGCCCGCAGTCCCTAACGGAAGGAAACAGGACCGCATGTCGAAAGCTTTTATCGCCCAGGTCATCCAGGACTCGGCCGGCCTGACCGGCACGGCGTCGAATCGCGCCGCTGGCGACCTGATGTCCGCCATCGTCAAGGAACTCAAGAAGAACGGGCGGTTCACGCTGCCCAGCTTCGGCACCTTCATCGTCCGCAAGACCAAGGCGCGCAAAGGGTTGAACCCGCGCACCGGCGAGGCGATCAAGGTGAAGGCTGGCAAGACCGTGCGCTTCAAGGCTTCGCCGACGCTGAAGAAAGGCGTCTGAAGCAGGCCGGATCGCAGTTACTGGAGCCGCTGTTTCCAAAGGCCCTCCAGACGAACGGGTTCCCAGGGGCCATTGGCGCGCCGCGCGCTTCATCGCGACGGGCCGGTGGCCCCTGGCCTGCATCAGACGTCGACGTCCTCTACCGTGCGGGCGTGCTCCTGGATGAACGCAAAGCGTAATTCCGGCTTGCGGCCCATCAGGCTTTCGACCAGGTCATCGGTTTTCTTCCGCTCGTCGGGGGGCGCCACCACCTTGAGCAGGGTGCGCCGCGCCGGGTCCATGGTGGTCTCCTTCAAGGCCGCCGGCGGCATTTCGCCGAGTCCCTTGAAGCGGCTGACCTCCACTTTCGCGTTCGGCTTGAACTGCCTGAGCTTGCGCTCGCGGTCGGCGTCATCCATGGCATAGACCGACTTCGCGCCCTGGGTCAGGCGGTACAGCGGCGGCTGCGCCAGGAACACGTGGCCGTGGCGCACGAGTTCGGGAAGCTCGCGATAGAAGAACGTCATCAGCAACGAGGCGATGTGGGCGCCGTCCACGTCGGCGTCGGTCATGATGACGATGCGGCCGTACCGCAGGCGGAGGCGGTCGAAACGATCCCCCACGCCGCAGCCCAATGCCTCGATGAGGTCCTTCAGTTCCTGGTTGCCCCGCAGCTTGTCGGCCGAGGCGCTGGCGACGTTGAGGATCTTGCCGCGCAGCGGCAACACCGCCTGGGTGGCACGGTCGCGCGCCTGCTTGGCCGAGCCGCCGGCACTGTCGCCCTCGACCAGGAACAGCTCGGTGCGCGCGGCATCCTCGAGGGTGCAGTCGGCGAGTTTACCGGGCAGGCGCAGCCGGCGGGTGGCCGACTTGCGCGGCGTGTCCTTCAGTTCGCGGCGGCGCAGGCGTTCCTCGGCGCGTTCGATGACGTGGGCGAGCAGGTTGTCCGCCGTGCCCGGATCGCCGGCGAGGAAATGGTCGAAGCGGTCGCGTACCGCCGACTCGACGAGCCGCGCCGCCTCCGGACTGGTCAGCTTTTCCTTGGTCTGGCCCTGGAACTGCGGGTCGCGCAGGAACACCGAGAGCTTGGCCGTCATGCTGGCGGTGAGATCATCGGCGGTTATCGAGGCGGCGTGGCGGTTGTTGCGATGCTCGCCCCAGGCGCGCAAACCCTTCAGCAGGGCGGCGCGGAATCCGGCTTCATGGGTGCCGCCCTGCGCGGTTGGCACAGTGTTGCAATAGGAGTGCAGGAAGCCTTCGCCTTCCGCCAGCCAGGTCGCTGCCCACTCCATGCGCCCGGCCTTCTGCCCATCGGCGGCACTGGGCAGGTCGGCCTCGCCCGACCATAGCTGGGCGACCTGCGCGGCCCCGTTGATATCCGCCTCCAGGCTGTCGCGCAGGCCGCCCGGGAAGTGCAGCACAGCCTCGGCCGGCACCTCGTCGCGGCCCTGCAGCAACGCCGGGTCGCAGACCCAGCGGAGTTCGACGCCCCGGAACAGGTAGGCCTTGGAGCGGCACAGCCGGTAGAGGCGCGCGGGCTGGAACTGCAGGGCGCCGAAGATCTGCGGATCGGGGTGGAAGCGGATGCTCGTGCCGCGCCGGTTGTTGATCGGCCCGGCGTTGACCAGCTTGGTCTTCGGCCGGCCGCGGGCATAGTCCTGCTTCCACAGGTTGCGGTCGCGCGCCACCTCGACCTGCAACTGGTCCGACAGCGCGTTGACCACGGAGGCGCCCACGCCGTGCAGGCCGCCGGAGGTGTCGTAGACCTTGCCGCCGAACTTGCCGCCGGAATGCAGCGTCGTGAGGATGACCTCCAACGCCGACAGGTGCTTGAACTTGGGGTGCGGATCGACCGGCACGCCGCGGCCGTTGTCGCGCACGGTCAGGAAGTTGCCGGCCTCCAGGCGCATTTCGATGCGGTCGGCGTGACCGGCCACGGCCTCGTCCATGGCGTTGTCGAGGATTTCGGCGGCGAGGTGATGGAGCGCGGCCTCGTCGGTGCCGCCGACGTACATGCCGGGGTGGCGCCGGACGGGCTCCAGCCCCTCCAGCACCTCGATGTCCTTGGCGGAGTACTCCGCCGATTCCCTGCCGCCCTTTTTCGAGGGGGCGCCGAACAGGTCGTCGTTCATGCTGTGTTCCCGTGGCGGGGTCGCACTTTACCCAGTGCGGCCGAATCCCCGCAAGCACGGGTGGCGGGGTTGCGCGTCGGCATTCTGTGCTCCCCGGGGATTGCCGGGGTGCGCAATTATCCCCCCCCCGCCGCCGACAACGGGCCGGCCAGGTCGCCTTCCGCAGAATTACGCCTGCTCCGACGGGGCGCGCGGACGCGGCAGGCGGTGGGTCGCCACCGCGATGTAGCGCGACGGCGCCTGCGGCTCGTCGAGGTGGAAGGCGAGCGCGCGGGCGAGCACGGCGCGGTCGGTGTCCGGCATGCGGGCGGACTCGCGCAGATGGCCGGTCCAGCTCTCCACCGACCACACTTCCAGCCAGCAGTCGGCGTGGGAGACGTCCTCGTAGAGCTGCCAGACCAGGGCGCCGGCGCGACCCCGCACGTCGCGCACTTCCGCCATGACCGAAAGAAAGGCGTCCTGTTCGGCTGGGTCGATGCGGTAGTGCTGCGACTCCAGCACGCGACCGCGGGTCGCCTCGAGCACCGGGCGCAGCTCCGGGGCGACGTCCTCGGGGGCGGGCACGCCGGGGTCGCCGCGGGCGGCGGATGGCTCGGCCTGGTCGAGGTTGAAGCCGCGCACCAGCAGGCCGAGCACCAGGGCGGTACCGCCGCTCGCCAGCAGGGTGGCGGGCAGGCCGATGCGGGTGCCGAGCCAGCCCCAGACGAAGGTGCCGACGACCAGGCCGCCGTTGGAGGCGAGCTGATAGATCGCCAGCGCCCGTGAACGCACCCAGGAGGGGGAGGCGAGCTGGGCCGCGCCCTGCACGACGGCACCAGCGGAAACCCAGCCGATGCCGAACACCACCATCGCCACCGCCGCGCCGAACCAGTGGTGCGAAAGCGCCAGCAGGCTCATGCCGGCGGCGGAGCAGACCGTGGCCGCCAGCACGGTGTTGTTGCGGCCAAGATGATTGCGGATCTGCGGCAGCAGCAGGCCGGCGGTCACTCCGCCGGCGCCCATCAGCCCGAGCAGCATGCCGTAGACGCCGGCATCGAGGTGCAGATGCTCCCGCACCACCAGCGGCAGCATGGCCCAGGGCGCGGCAGCGGGGGCGAAATAGGCGGCCGAGCGCACCATGGCGGCACGCATCGCCGGGGTATGGCGGGTGAAGCGCATGCCGGCGCGCATGGCGCTGACGAAGTGCTCGCGCGGCAGCGCGCCCTGGCGGGCACGCCGGCGCCAGGTCAGCAGGGCGGCGACGACGGCCAGGTAGGAGACCGCGTTCAGCGCGAAGGTCAGGGCCGGGCCGCCCACGAGCAGCAGCACGCCGGCCAGCGCCGGACCGATGGCGCGCGCGAGGTTGAAGCCCACGCCGTTGAGCGCGATCGCCTGCACCAGGTCCCGCCGCGGCACCGCCTCGGCCATCACCGAACCCCAGGCCGGACTGTTCATGGCGGTGCCGATGCCGATGGCAAAGGTCAGGGTCAGCAGCACGGTGGGGTCGGTCAGGCCGGTATAGGTGAGCACCGCCAGCAAGGCGGCGGCGAGCAGCATCCAGCCCTGGGTGCCGAGGATGAACAGGCGCCGGTCCAGGATGTCGGCCAGCGCGCCGGCCGGCAGCGCCAGCAGGAAGATCGGCATGATGGTGGCCGCCTGCACCAGCGAGACGGTCAACGCATTGGGCGACAGCGTGGTCATCAGCCAGCCGGCGCCGGTGTTCTGCATCCACACGCCGAGCGAGACCACCAGGTTCGCGGTCCATAGCAGCCGGAACAGCGGATGGCGCAGTGGCGCGAGGGCGGCCGGCAGGGGCATGGGCCATCATTGCCTGCCAATGCGGCAGGAAGGAAGTCAAGTTGCGGCCCGATCCGCGCCCGAGCGAGCGGCGCCGAGGTTGGCGAGCATCGTCCGCTCGTGTTCCTGTCGGCCCTTGCCCGAGGGGAATCGGCTCCCTAATGGCGTCGGGCCGGATTGACAATGGGGATAAGGACGCAACGAATGAGCCTGCAGGGCAAGGTCGCGCTGGTCACCGGCTCGACCAGGAGATCAGCCGCACGATGCTGGCGGAGACGCAGCCGATGACGCGGTTCTCGACCCCGGAACCGATCGGGGCCGCGGCGGTCTTCCTGTATTCGGAAGCGGCCGCGACGATCACCGGCGCACCGATTTCCGTGGATGGCGGCTGGGTTGCCCAGTAGCGTGGAGGCGAAGTGACCATTCTGCTCACCGGCGTCGCCGGCTTCATCGGCTCCCATGTTGCGCGCGCGCTGCTCGACCGCGGCGAGCGGGTGGTCGGCCTCGACAGCGTCAACGACTACTACGACGTGCGGCTCAAACAGGCCCGCCTCGAGCGGCTGGCCGCCCGGCCGGGCTTTCGGTTTTGCCGCCTCGACATCTCCGACCGCGCCGCGATGGCGGAGCTGGCGGCGGCGGAGCGGGGCATCACCGGCATCGTGCACCTCGCCGCACAGGCCGGGGTGCGGCACTCCATGGTGGCCCCGTTCGACTACGCGGCGGCGAACCTGATGGGCCACCTGGTGGTGCTGGAGACGGCGCGGCATCTGCGCGGACTGCGCCACCTGGTCTATGCCAGCTCGTCGTCGGTCTACGGTGGCAACCGCAAGCTGCCGTTCGCCGAGGCCGACCGGGTGGACACGCCGTTGTCGCTCTACGCCGCCACCAAGCGGGCGGACGAGCTGATGAGCCATGCCTACGGCCATCTCTACGGGCTGCCGCAGACCGGTTTGCGGTTCTTCACGGTCTACGGGCCGTGGGGGCGCCCGGACATGGCGTATTTCAGCTTCGCCGAGGCGATCCTGCGCCGCGAACCCATCACGGTTTACGACGATGGCCGGCTGCGGCGCGATTTTACCTATGTGGACGACGTGGTGGCCGGCGTGGTGGGGAGCCTGGATCGCCCGCCCGCGGGCGAGGACGGGGGTGCACCGGTACGGCTGCTGAACATCGGCAACAACCGGCCGGAGACGGTTTCGACGCTGATCGCGCTGCTGGAGCAGGCACTGGGGAGGAAGGCGCTCCTGCGCCACGCGCCCCGGCCGGCGGCGGACGTCGAGGAGACATGTGCCGCTGTGGATGCGATCGGTGCCTTGTGCGGGTTTGCGCCGCGCACGCCGCTGGCGGAGGGGATTGCGCGGTTTGCGGCGTGGTTCCTGGACTGGCGTTCGGGCGAAAATGACGAAACCGCGAAGAAGGGGGGTTGACCGGCCTCGCCGACCCTCCTAGATAGCGGCCTCGCCGTGCCGAACTGATGTGACTTGCATCGGTGGCCCGGTTCCTGTAGAACTTCCGGCTTCGCGCCGAGAGGTGCGAGTCGAAACCAACCGGCAGGGCGTTCGCAACGCGGGGCCTGGGCGGGTGTTTTTTGTTCTTTGACAACTGTATATGGGATTGGAAGGGATACGTTGGCGGCGCTCCGTGCTTATATGGCTTTCGGGTCGTATGGGATGGGCAATTGGGTTAGCTGGTTAGGTTTTGGGTTTATGCTGATTCTGATGCTTTGAG
>CAIMEK010000278.1 GCA_903839965.1 uncultured Acetobacteraceae bacterium
GAACTCGCGCGGCTCGATCCCGGAAAGCGCCGCGCAGATCGAGAACCTCATCAGCGCCCATGTGGACGCGATGGTGCTGTGCATGACCAAGCCGGTGGAACTCGATGCCCAGTTGGAGGCCGCCCGCAAGGCCGGCATTCCGGTGATCACGGTGGCCAGCGGCAGCAGCCCGCACACGCTGTTCGACATCCAGGCGAACGAATTCCAGGTGGGTGCGGAGGGCACGCTCTATCTGTTCGGGTTGCTCAACTACCGCGGCGCGATCCTCACCGAACGCTTCGAGGGCAACCTCGCCACCCGCATCCGCGGCCGCATGCTCGATGCCGTGCTGGCGGAGAACCCCGCCGTGGCGGTGGTCGCCAGCCATTCCATGGCGCGCACCGCGTCGTGGCAGGAAGACGTGCGCGCCGGCATGTCCGCCCTGCTGCAGCGCGACCGCGGCAAGTACCAGGGCATCTGGGCCAGCTTCGACGGCCAGGCCTTCGTCATCGACGACCTGCTGCAGGCCGACGGGGTGAAGAAGGGCCAGATCCCGCTGGTCAGCTTGGACGGCGGCCAGCAGACCTTCGCCCGCATCCGCGACCCCAACAGCACCATCGTCGCCACCGTCGCCGTGCCGTTCGAACTGATGGGCAGCAAGGCCGTCGAATCGCTCGAAGCCATTGTCGACAAAGGGGCGCCGAAGGAAAGCATCGTGAAAGGCCCCTACCTGCTGATGCCGTCCTTCCTGATCGACCGCACCAACGTGCCGGCCGACGGCAAGTGGCCGTGGTGAGAAAAGCGGCCGGACCTTCCGCGCGATGATCCGGCTGCGCGGCCTCTGCCGGCATTTCGGCGGCGTGCATGCACTCGACGGCGTCGATCTCGACATCGCCGACGGGGAGTGCGTGGCCATCGTCGGCGACAACGGCGCCGGCAAGTCCACGCTGATCCGCCTGCTTTCGGGCGCGGACACGCCGAGTGCCGGGACCATCGAACTTAACGGCCGGCTCGTCCGCTTCCGTTCGCCCTCGCACGCACTCGCGGCCGGCATCGCCACCACCTACCAGGACCTCGCTTTGGCGCCGCGCCTGTCGATTGCGCAGAACGTCTTCATGGGCGGTGAATTGCTGTTGCGCCCGGCCTGCTTCGGACTGCTCGACAAGCAACGCATGCGGCGGGAGGCGCGTGGCTACATGGCCCGCTTCGGCTTCGCCGGCGCCGACATGGATCGTCCCGTCTCCGATCTTTCCGGCGGCCAGCGCCAGGCCGTGGCGCTGGCGCGGGCGCTGCGCTGGCGGGCGCGCGTCGTCATCATGGACGAACCGACCGCGGCCCTCGGGGTGGCCGAAAGCCGCATGGTGCTGAACCTGATCCGTTCGTTGCACGAGCAGCGCGTCACGGTGATCCTGGTCAGCCACGACATGGACGACGTGGTGGCCGTCAGCGAGCGCGTGGTGGTGCTGAAGCGTGGCCGCAAGGCCGGCGAACTGGCCACCGGTTCGGTCGATGCCGATGCCCTGGCGCATGTGGTGATGAGCGGCACGATCCCCGGCGTGGCGGCGGTGGACGGCTGAGGCCATTCATCGGGACTATGGCAGGCCGAATTCCGCATATTTGACGAATGGTCCGCCGGACCCGATCCTGCTTTTGTCGCAATGCGAGGGAGGAGCCGGTGGCGTTCACGATGCGCGGCCTGGAGCTGCACGGACGGCACATGTGGTCACGCGATTCGGTGCTCCGCGCGCTCGACGTGGCGGTGCGCAACCGGCTCGACACGCTGGTGCTGCACGAGACCGACCTGCTGCAGATGGTGACCTATCCGCGCAGCTACCTCGATCCCTACGGGCTGTGGCGCAACGCGCCGACCCGGCGCGGCGAGAACGCGATCGAGAACAACCGCGTCTGGCTCGACCACATCACCCGCCTGGCAGCCAAACGCGGCGTGCGGGTGTTGGCCGAGGTGAAGGAGATCGGCTTCCCCGACGAGATCCTCGAGCTGCGGCCGGAACTGTTGAAAGACGGCGTGGTCTGCCCGAGCGAGCCGTTCTGGCAGGAGTTCATCGAGCGCAAGACCGACGAGTTCCTCGCCGATTTTCCGCTGATCGCCGGCGTGATCTCCAGCGCCGGCTCGACCGAGGGGAAAGCCTCGCGGGCGCAGAACAAGTGCCGCTGCGCGGTGTGCCAGGCGATGTCGCTGGAGGACTGGTACCACGGCATCGTCGCCGCGCTGCACCGTGCGACATCGCGGCATGGGCGGCTGCTGGCGGTGCGCGAATTCGCCTACAAGCCGGCCGACCACGCACCGCTGCTGGCGGCGATCGACCGCGCGCCCGCCGACGTGATCCTGTGCTCCAAGGCGACGCCGCACGATTTCTATCTCGGCTTCCCGCACAACCCGGCCATCGGGCGGCCCGGCCGCGCACAATGGATCGAATACGACACGATGGGGCAGTTCTGGGGCTGGGGACTGTTTCCCTGCATGCCGCTTCAGGACATGCGCTCGCGCTTCGAGTACGCGGAAAGCAAGGGGGTTTCCGGCGGCCTGTTCCGCGTCGAGTGGGAACGCATCAACGACCTGTGGTCGCTGGACGGGCTCAACGGCATCAACCTGATCCTGGCGGCGGCCTTCGCGGCCGGGCAGCCGATCGACGCGACCGAGGCGAGCCGGCGCTGGCTGGCTGACGCGGGCTGGCCGGAGCAAGCGGCGCCGTGGCTCGGCGCCATCCTGTCGCGCACCGAGGCGATCCTGCGCGGCGCGCTCTACATCGACGGCTTCATGTTCGGCGACAACAGCATGTATCCGCGCAGCCTGCGCCGGGCCTGGTGGGGCATGGAGGTGCGGGACGCGTTGCACACCTGGGACCCCGCCCGCGCGCCCGACCTGGTGATGGACCGCGCGCGGGTGGCGAAGCTGATCGCGGAGAAGTACCAGGCCACGGCGCGGGCGGAAGCGCTGGCCGCCGACGTGCGCCAGGGCGACCTGTCCGTGCCGCCGGCATTGCAGGCGTGGCTGGTCGAGGCCTTCGACCGCATGGCTGTCTGGATCGAGGGATTCCAGCTCTGCGGCGAAGTGTGCCTGCATGCGCGCTGGTGCGATGCCGAGCATCGGCGCGACGGCGGGCCCGGCGCGGCGGAACTTGCGGCGTTCGCCGCGGCGCTGGATGCGCTGGAAGCCTTCGCCGCCCGCATCCGCCCGATCACTGAGGCAGCGGAGGTGCGCCACCAGGTGGTGCTGCTGATGGACCACCGCCGGGTCGCCGACATTGCCCGCGAAGGCCGCGCCGTGCTGGCCCGCGCGCAAGGGGAGTTGTGAGATGGCGCTGTTCGACATCCGCGGCGTGGAGATGCACGGCGACCGCATGTGGAGCTGGCGCTGGGTGAAGCGCGCCATCGACGAGGGCACGGCGCACGGGCTGAACGCGCTGGTGCTGCACAAGAACGACCTGCTCGACAAGCTGGCCTTCCCCGCCCGCTATTTCGGGGTGGAGCAGATCTGGGCGCGCTGGCCGGTGCGCTACCACAACATCGACAACAACCGGCAGTACCTGCGCACCGTCATGCGCTATGCCGGCGACCGGGGCATCCGCCTCTATCTGCAGGTGAAGGAGGTGAGCTTCCACGAGTCGCTGTTGCTGGTGCACCCGGAGCTGTCCCGCGACGGCGCCATCTGTGCCTCCGACCCAACCTGGTGGGACTACCTGCAAGCGAAGGTGGACGAGGTGCTGGCGGCGCTGCCGGAGCTCGGCGGGCTGATTGTCTCGCCGGGGACGCGCGAATCGCGGGTGAGCATCAGCGCCAACGAGTGCCGCTGCCCGCGCTGCGCGGCAACCAAAGCCGAGGACTGGTACGCCGACCTGATCGGCGCGATGCACCGCCCGCTGACGGCAAGGAACAAAATTCTGGCGGTGCGCGACTTCAGTTACACCCGTTCCAACCAGGGCGCCGTGCTGCGCGCCGCCGGGCGGGTGTCGAGCGACATCGTCATCTCGCTCAAGAACACGCCGCACGACTACTACCCGACCTTCCCCGACAATCCGAGCATCGGCCATGTCGGCGCGCATCCGCAATGGGTGGAGTTCGACACCTGGGGCCAGTTCTTCGGCCTCGGCATCTTTCCCTCGATCGTGCTGGACGACATGCGCGCGCGGTTCGCCCATTGCGCGGCCAACGGGGTAAGCGGCGTGGTCGCGCGCACGGACTGGGAGGTGATCTCCGACGGCAGCGTGTTCGACACGCTGAACCTCGCCAATCTCTCCGGCTTCGCGCGGCTGGCGCAGGACCCGGCGCTGCCGACCGCGGAGCTGGTGGCGGCGCAGCTTGCGCAACCCGTCGCCACCACGCTCGGCGGCGGGCTGGACGAAGCGCGCTTCGACCTCACGCCGCGCGCGCGGGCCGCTTTGCAGGACGTGTTGCTGCGTTCGTGGTCGGCAATGAGCAAGACGGTCTACGTGCTGCGCCACGTGTTCCACGAAGACTGCATGTTCCCCGACACGCTGCGCAAGGCCGAGATGATGATGCTGGAGGTGCACGGCATCGCCGACTGGGACCCGGCGCTGCACGGCGCGCTCGACCTCAACGCGGCTAAGCTCGCGGAGGTCTACGCCGAGAAGGACGCGGCGCTGGCCGAGGCGAAGGCGATGCAGGCCGACATCGCGGCCGCCATCGACGACCTGCTGGAGCCGGGCCGCTCGCAGTTGCGCGACACGTTCTCACTGTACTCTATGTACGTGGAGGGTTTCCGGGCCTGCGCGCGGGCGTGCTTCGCGGTGCGTTTCCACCGGCAGGAAGCCACCGCGGCGACGCGTGCGGCGGCACGGGCGGAAATTGATGCGCTGGCGGCGTATCGCGATGCGCTGGCGCGCCAGCTCGAAGGCACGCGCTTCGCCTACCTCGTCTATTGGATGCTGGACACCGCGCGGCTCGATAGCCTGGTCGTGGACCTGCGCGCGCTTACCTGACCCTCCAGCGCGGCAGCGCCACCACGGCCAGGCCGACCAGGATCAACGCCATGCCGACGAAGCGCCCGGGGCCGAAGCTTTCGCCGTAGACCAGCGCCGCCGAGACGGCGCCGAAAATCGGCGCCAGCAGCGCGAACGGCGCCACGGTGATGGTGGTGTAGCGCTTGAGCAGGAAGCCCCAGAGGCCATAGCCGACCAGCGTGCTCACCACGCCGATGTAGAGCACCGCGCCGTAGCCGACCCACCCCGTAACGGCGAGCGCGTGCAACAGCGCGGCCGGGCCGTCCATCGCCAGGGCAAGGCCCAGCATCGGCACCGGCGGGATCAGGCTGAGCCACACGATCAACGCCAGCATGTCCACCTTGCCGACGCCACGCAGCAGCACGTTGCCGATCCCCCAGCTCGCCGCAGCGGCGAGCGTCAACAGCAGGCCGGCGGTGGTGACGCCGCTGCTGCCCACGGTGGTGGAGATGGCGACCAGCCCGGCGAATGCGATCAGGATGCCGACGAGCTGCCGCGGTCGCGGCCGCTCGTGCAGCACCACGGCGGCGATCAACATGGTGAAGAAGGCCTGCGCCTGCAGGGTGACGGAGGCGAGCCCGGGTGGCATGCCGACCGCCATGCCGGTGAACAACAGCGCGAACTGGCCGGTGAACAGCGTCATGCCGATCGCCAGCATGCGCGGCCAGGGCACCGCCGGGCGCGCCAGGAACGGCAGCGGCAGCACGGCGACGACGAAGCGCAACACCACCAGCAACAGCGGCGGCAGATCCTCCAGCCCGGCGCGGATGACGACGAAGTTGAAGCCCCAGACGGCAGCGATCAGCAGTGCAAGCAGGGCGTGGCCGGGTTTCATTCCCCGTGCGGGGAGGCCATCGCGTGCCGGGCTTCGGCGACGATGTCGTCGACGCGGTGCGCATCCAGCAGCATGACGAGCTGATGTGGGTGGCGGGCCTGCACGGCCAGCGGGCGCAACCGGTCGCCGAAGGCGGCGAGGCGGTCGATGGCGACGGCGAAGGCGGTGCGGTCGGCATGCTCGGCGTCGCGTTCCTGCCAGCGGGCCCGCAGGCACACCTCGGCACAGAGCTGCATGCCCTCGGCATAGAGCGGCAGCAGCGCCGCGCGGCGCCGCCACAACGCCAGCAATTCATCCGGCACGACGGGATGCTGCTGGTCGAGGAGCGTGGCCAGGGCACGCGCGCCCGCGACCGCGGATTGCTTCTGCGCCAGCAGCTCCTCGATGCGCGCGGCATCGAGGTCGAGCCGGCCGGCATGCGCCGGCGACCACGGCACCAGCGCGTGCTTCCTCTCCATCGTCCACCAGGCGCGGCCGATGCTGCGCGGGAACATCGAGGCGTCCGAGAACAGGAAGTCGTCGATGTAGAGCGCATCGCGCACGATCGGCCAGGTGAGGGCCGCGACCTGCGCCAGCCACGGCGCCGCCGCCTCGGGCCAGCCCTGCGAGCGCAGCCAGGCGGCACAGATCGCCTCGTCGGTGGCCGGGGCGAGCGACAGCATGGCCGCCGCCGCCATGTTCGGCGCGTTCGGGCCGTCGAGCACGGCGAGGTCGTTGATGCGTTCCCACTCCGAGCGGAACAGGCCGCCGACAGCACCCTTCGCTGCCGCGTGCGCCAGCCGGCGGCGGATGTCGTCGAACATGACGCAGGGAAACACGCCCCAGCCGTAGAACTGACCCTGCACGTCGTATTCCACCCATTGCGGCCGGTCGGGCAGCCGGCCGAAGGCGGGGTTGTCGGGGAAGGTCGGATAGAAGTCGTGCGGCGTGGTCTTGATGCAGAACACCACGTCGGCGGGCTGGCGGCCGACCGCTTCGATCAGCGGCTCATGGTCCACCGGCTTGTAGGCGAAGTCGCGCACCGCCAGCCGCTTGCCGCGCGCCGCCAGCGGGCCGTGCATGGCGCGGATGATGCCGTCGTACCAGTCCACCAGCGGCGTGGCGGCGCACACCGCGCAGCCGCACTTGTTCTGCGCGCGCGAGGCGCGGCCCTCCGGCGAGCCGGGGCTGAGAATGATGCCGGCCAGCAACGGAAAGTCGGCCAGCAGCTCTTCGGTTTTGGCGGCGATGAATTCGCGCCAGAACGGTTCGCTCGGGCAGACCACGCCGCCCTTGATGAGTTCGGGCCGCGCCTCCAGCACCTCGTCGGGGAAGGTGAGCTCCTTCACCTCCAGCCACAACTCGGTGCCCTGGTTGCGGGCCAGGTGCAGCACGTGCTCGAAGTAGATGCGGTTGTTCTGGATGGCGTTCTCGCCGCGACGCGCCGGCGCGCTCTGCCACTGCGCGTAGGGGTCGAAGAAGCAGCGCGGGAATACCAGCTGGTGCATGATGTCCGGCTCGTGCAGCACCAGCGCGGTCATGTCGTGGGCCCGGATGCAGGCCAGCGCCTCCTCGACGCGGGCGCGTTCCCACATGCGCCGGCCATGCATCTCCAAGCCGCGGAATGTGAAGCTCATGCGCGCGTTCTCCCAGGCCTTACTTCACCGCCCCGGCGGTCAGCCCCTGCAGCAGGAACCGGTTGAGCGTGAAGGCGAGCAGCAGCACCGGGAATATGGTGAGCACGCCGCCCGCCGCGATGACACCCCAGATCAGTTGTTCCTCGCTGTTCACGTAGGACATCATGCCGACCGGCGCGGTGATGGCGTTGAAGTTGGTCAGCACCAGCGGCACCAGGAAGGCGTTCCAGGTATCGATGAAGCAGATGATGCCCACCGCCGCCAACCCCGGCGCCGCCAGCGGCACGATGATGCGGAAGAATGCCTGCGCCGGCGTGCAGCCATCGACGAACGAGGCCTCCAGCAGCGGGAACGGGATGCCGCGGATGAAGCCGCGCATGATCCACACCACCAACGGCAGGCGCACCGCGGTCTCGAACAGGATCAGCGCCTCCACCCGGTCCATCAGCCCGAGCCAGCGCACCGCGACGAACACCGGGATCAGCGTGGTGATCGGCGGGAAGGTGCGCGGCAGCAGGATGAGAAAGAACGCTGCCGGCGCCATGCGGAACGGAATGGTGGCCATGATGTAGGCCATCATCGAGCCGAGGAACACCGCGAGCGCCGTGGAGCCGGTGGCGACGATGATGCTGTTGGCGTAGTAGCGCGGGAAGTTGCCGTCGTGCAGCAGCGTCGCGTAGTGCTCCAGCACCGGCGCGAACAGAAAGGCCGGCGGCTGCGCCAGCAGGGTCTCGTCCGGCTTCAGCGACGTCAGCACCATGTAGTAGACGGGGAACAGCGTGCCCGCCAGCAGCACGACAAGGCCGAGCAGCAACCCCAGCCGCGGCCACCTGCGGCGCCTCATGCCGCGCGCGGCCCCAGCCGCAGGGAAATGCTGTAGAGCGCGACCAGGATGCCGATGCTGACGACGATCATCGCGCCGGCGTAGCCCATGTCGAAGAACTGGAACGCGACCTTGTAGATGTGCAAGCTGATTGTCTCGGTCGCATCGCCGGGGCCGCCGCCGGTCATCACGTAGGGCTCGGCGAACAACTCGAACGCGTCCATGGCGCGCAGTACCGCGGCCACCAGCAGCGTGTCGGCGATGGCCGGCAGCAGCACCATGCGCAGCGACTGGAACGTGGTGGCGCCGTCCACCGCAGCCGCCTCCAGCGATTCCTGCGGCACCGCCTGCAGCGCGGCCAGCGCGAGCAGGAACATGAACGGCGTCCAGTGCCACACGTCGGCGAGCAGCACCGAGGCCATGGCGATCCGCGGATCGGTGAGCCAGCCCACCGGCCCGAGATTGATCGCCGAGAGGAACCAGTTCAGCGGCCCGATGGTGTCGTGGAACAGGATGAACCACATCATGCCCACCACGGCGGGCGTGATGACCATGGGCGCCAGCACCACCGTGCGCACCATCCGCCGCGCCGCGAAGCGGCGGTTGAGCAGCATGGCGATCGCCAGGCCCAGCGTCAGCTCGATGAGCGTGGCGCAGGCGGTGAAGATCAGCGAGCGCGCCAGCGAGATGCCGAAGCCGGCGTCGTGCAGCAGGGCCACGTAATTGGCGATGCCGGCGAACCGGGGCGGCGCGCCCGACTTGAGGTTCCAGTGCGAGAAACTCATGCCGATGGTGAACACCGCCGGGGCGATGCGCACCGTCACCAGATAGAGGAATCCCGGCACGAACAGCATCAGCAACGCCCGCCGGCGCTGCCGTGCCAATGCGTTCATGACGCCGCCTGCGCCTCGAACCGACGCACCAGGTCGGCGTGCAGGGCACGCAGGCGGTCCGGGCTCAGCAGGGTGTAGACCGTGTGATGGTGGTCGCTGCTGGCGGCGAAATTCTCGAAGTCGGCGGCGAGCTGCAGCAACTCCGCCATCGCCATGTTGAGCATCAGCGCGGCCTCCTCGAAAAAGCCGCCAGGGTCGCCCTGCAGCAGCACGCGGGCGAGGATCAGCGCGTTGCCGACGGCGGCGAAGCCGCGGACATAGCGCACGAATACGCCGAGCCGCGCGAGGATGTCGCGGTGCGCCGCGGCGGTCAGCCCGTCCGGGCACTGCCGGGCCTGCATCAGCAGCGCCACCGCGCGCAGCACCGCCTCCTCCTTCTCCGCGATCACCGCACGAGCCACGTCCTCGGTGGGCGCCAGCGCGTCCGCCTTCGACGCGTCCCAGTCGCGCAGGCTGTTCTTTTCCTCGGCCAGCCAGAAGGCATGGTCGAGGCTCACCGGGTAGTTGGTCGAGTCGGAAAACACGCAGTCCTGCGCATAGCAGGCGCGGCGCGTGATCTCCCAGGTACGGCCCAGCACGTCGTCGGCCCAGGCGATCGCCGGCGCAGGGTCAGCCCCCGCCTCCAGCATGCCCTGTTCTTCCAGCCACGCCCGCCAGATTTCCGCGCGCGGCGCGGCGGCATCGCGCGACAGGACGGCGCCGGCATACAGGTTGACCAGGTTGGGCGAATGAAAGGCGCTGTTGCCGTCGAGGCTTTCCCAGTCGGTGCGGAAGATCGCGCCCTCCGCCCCGGCGGCTTCAGCCGCGTCCAGCCGGCGGGCGATGTCGTCGAGCATGATCGCCGGCGCGACGCCCCAGCCGAAATACTGGCCCATGCAGTCGTATTCGATCCACTGCCGATGCGGCCCCACCCGGCCGAGGCGGGGGTTGTCGGGGAAGGTCGGGTAGTAGTCGTGCGGCGTGTTCTTCAGGCTGATGATGATGTCCGCAGGCAATTGCTCGATCGCCTCGGCGAGTTCCTCGTGCGCCGCGCGTTCGAATACGAAGTCGCGCACCGCGAGCTGTTTGCCGGCGGCGCGGATGGGGGCATGCATGGCGCCGATCAGGCGGCTGTACCACTGTGGGCGCGTGGTGCCCCGGCACAGCTCGCAATCGCAACGATTGGCCGCCGCCGACAGCCGGCTCTCGCCGGTGCCGGGAGCGGTGATGATGCCGGCGACGCCGGGCAGGTCCTCGAACAGCTCGGTGTACTTGGCGTCGAGGAACTCCCACCAGAACGGCTCGTTCGGGCAGAGCCTGCCGTTTTTGGTGAGCTGCGGATTGAACTCCAGGAACACCTCGTGGAACGAGAGCTCCTTGTTCTCGAACCACACTTCTGTTCCTTGCCGCGCCGCCAGGTCGAGCACGCGCCGCAGGTAGTCGCGCCGCTGGTACGGCCCACTGCGGCGGGTCGGGGTGTAGTGGTAGAGCTTGCGGAAGATCTGCTGGTAGCGCTCGAAGATGTTGGCGCAATCCTCCGAGGCGCCGAACATGCGCCCCGGATATACCACCAGATCGACGATGTCGTTGCGGTGTAGCACCAGTGTCGTCATGTCGTGCGCGCGGATGAAATCGAGCGCACGGCGCACCCACGCCATGTCCCAGACATAGGCGCTGTGCAACTCCAGCGCGCGGACGGCGAAGCGCGGCATGCTCACAAGGGCGCCACGATCTGTTCGACCTTGCTCTGCATCTCCTGCAGCTTGGCCTCCATCGGCGCGCCTACCAGGATGTCCGAGAGCGGCCCGGTGATCGCATCGACGATCTCGGAGGCCTTCAGGATGGAGGGATATGGCAGCACGTCGAAATCGGTCAGCGCGGTCACCTTCGCCGCCGCCAGCTTGAGCAGGTAGCCGGAGGTGGGATCGGCCGCCGCCTTCACCTGCAGCGCCTCCATGCGGGCCGGCATGTAGCCCGGGTACTTGCGCGCCATGTCGTCCATCGAGGCCGGCGACACCGCCGCTTCCAGCAGCTTGTAGGCCGCCTCGGCATTGCGCGAACGCCCGTAGATGGCGACCACCGGCGGGCCGGACCGCATGCCGGAAACGGCACCCCTGGGGTTGCCCTCGGCGGTGGGGAAGAAGGTGAATCCCACCATGTCGAGCGTCACCGGCGTGCCCTTGCGCGTCATCGTCAGCACTTCGCGGTCGAAATACTCGCCGAGCACAGCGGCCTGGCCGTTGCCGAACATCGTTGCCGCTTCGCCACTGGAGAGGTTGATGTGGCTCGGCGGCAGATACGGCACCAGGTCCTTCATCGCCTTCACCAGCGCCACGTTGGCGGGGCTGGTCAGGCCCACCTTCTTGGTCTTCGGGTCGTAGACGCTCACGCCGAAGGCGGCGACGTGGTTCTCATAGGTGTGCCACAGGAACGTGCCGCGCTTGTCGCACAGGATGGTGCCGTAAAAGTCACGGTCGAGCGCCTTGCCGGCCAGCATCTCGCCCCGCTTGCGGGTGAAGAAAGCCACGACGTCCTGCTGGCGGGTGTAGGTCTTCGGCACTTCCAGCGGATAGCCGAACCGCTTCTCGAAGGCCGCCCGCTCGCCGGCGTCCTCGAAGATGTCGCGGCGATACACATAGGACTGCTCGCTGGTGGCGCAGGTCAGGCCCCACACCTTGTCGCCGTCCGTCACCGCGTGGCGCGCGGCGTCGGTGAACTTGTCCCAGGCCAGCACATTCGGGTCGCCTGCCGCTTTGATGATAGGGGCGATGTCCTTGATGATGCCGCCATAGGCCCATTGCGCCATGCGCTGCACGCCGCCGGTGTAGATCAGGTCCCAGGTATCGGCGCCGCCGACATAGTCGATCACCACCTTGCTCTCGATCTCGTCGGTGGTGACGTTGCGCACGTCGAGCGTGACACCCCATTCCTTCGCGATCTCGCCCAGCTTCTCCTGCAGCGCGATCTGGTGCGAATTGCGCTCGGTGAGCAGGCGCACGGTGGTGCCGCGATACTTCTCCCCGGCGGCACGCGCCACCGCGGGCGCCACGGTGAGCCCTGCCAACCCTGCCAAAGTGGACCTGCGTGTGAGCATAGCGATCCTCCCGGGACCTGTTTGACGCCAACTTGACGGAGGAGGATGGTATCCGTCTATGGCGAAACTGCACACCCTCCATAAACGGCGCCTATGGGGTCGGCGCCGATGATGCGACTGCGGCAGCTCGAAGTGTTCCGCGCGGTCATGGCGCATGGCACCGTCACC
>CAIMEK010000279.1 GCA_903839965.1 uncultured Acetobacteraceae bacterium
AGGCGAACGGTTGCAGGATAAGATCGAGGCGCAGTTGGCGCGCATAAAGGACGCACCCCGGCTCGTCCGGTCATTCTTCAGAGCACCAAGTGTCGCCTATATTACCGACTGGTGAGTAATCTTGGCTGGCATCGCCTCAAGGGCTGGCCCGATGCCACCCCCGGGCTGAAGCGGCTCAAGAAGAGATACATCGTCGGTACGCTGTCGAACGGCAGCGTATCGCTCCTGGTCAACATGGCCAAAGGCGCGGATTTGCCGTGGGACGTCGTGTTCGGCTCGGATATTTTCCAGCACTTCAAGCCGCACCCCAAAACCTACCTCGGGACCGCGCGGCTTCTGAACCTCGAGCCCGGGCAACTCATGCTGGCCTCGGCCCACAACGGCGATCTGGAGAACGCGCGGCGGAACGGGTTGATGACGGCATTCTTCCTGCGGCCCACCGAATACGGACCCAACCAGAAAATCGACCTCACGGCCGAGCAGGATTGGGACATCATCGCCGACGACATCGAAGACATGGCGAGCAAGCTCGGCACCTGATCGAGCCTGGAGCCGCTTGCGGGGCACTGGGGACGATATCGGGCGCGATCCAACACCTTCCGGCAAGGGGGGGTACCGAACAGATAAGAGGTCGCCTGCCGTGATGCGCATAAGCTCACATGCAAAGGAGAAAGAGGAGACGCGTTCGACAAATTGCGACGTATCCGGTTTTGCCGCACCGGCGAGGTTCTTGCGTCGCGGAGGCGGATCGGTCATTGCCAATGGGATGCGGGGATGGCACATTTACGATCCGCCTGAACCCTTGATCATACGAGTGTTCCCGACAGGCTCGAGAGAAAGCCAGAAAGTCCGGGGAGGCCGCGTCTGTGTATCATCTCAATTTCGCACCGGTATTTGAGAACATTAACCGACTGCTGGTCGGTGCCACGGTCACGATCTGGCTCTCCCTGCTGGCCACCCTGATCGGCCTCGTCGTAGCCGTCGTTTGCGCGGTCGCCAAGACCGCAGGCCCCCTCCCGCTCCGCTGGCTGATCAATGCCTACATCGAGTTCATCCGCAACACGCCCTTCATCGCGCAGATCTATTTCATATATTTCGCGCTCCCCGAATTCGGCTTCCGCATGTCGCCCAACGTCGCCGCGCTGGTGGCTCTCGTCGTCAATGTGGGCGCTTTCGCAACCGAGATCGTTCGCGCCGGTATCGAATCGATAGATCGCGGGCAGGTGGAAGCCGGCCTTGCCCTCGGCCTCAAACGGCTGCGGATATTCATCCACACCATCATGAAGCCGGCGCTGCGGACGGTGTATCCGGCGCTCACCAGCCAGTTCATCTATCTCATGCTCAGCACCAGCGTGGTGTCGGTGATCTCGGCCACCGACCTTGCCGCGGAGGGGAACAACATCCAGCAGGAGACCTTCACCGCGTTCGAGGTCTATCTGGTAGTGACCGGCATCTACCTCGTCCTGACTCTGGCCTTCTCCAGCCTCTTCGGCTGCATCCAGCGGCTCGCCTTCAACTATCCGCTCGGCCGCCAGGAGGGCTGATTGCCATGATCCATCCCTTCGGCATCGACGACGCATGGTTCATCATCGCCGCCGCCAGATGGACGCTCGCGCTGTCGCTCGTCGCCTTTCTCGGCGGTTCCGTCGGCGGTCTCATCATCGCGCTGGTGAGGGTTTCCGAAGTCCAGACCCTGCGGCTGTCGGCGATGGCATACATCCGGCTGTTCCAGGGAACGCCGCTCCTCATGCAGCTGTTTCTCACCTATTTCGGGCTGCAGCTCCTCGGTTTCGGAGTCAGCGCGTGGTCCGCCGCGACGCTGGCGCTCACCCTGCATGCCTCCGCGTTCCTCGGCGAGATCTGGCGTGGCTGCATTGAAGCTGTGCCGTACGGGCAGACCGAGGCGAGCTGGACGCTGGGGCTCCGCTACGTCGTCAGGATGAAATCCGTGATCCTGCCGCAAGCGGCCCGCATTGCCGTGGCGCCGACCGTCGGCTTCCTGGTTCAGCTGACCAAGGGCACATCGCTCGCCTCCATCATAGGCTTCATCGAACTGATGCGCGCGGCGCAGATCATCAACAACGGGACTTTCTCTCCGTTGCGGGCCTATGGGCTCGTTTCGATCGCCTTCTTCTGCGTATGCTGGCCGCTGTCCCTCTTCGCCCAACGCATGGAAGGATACTTCGCCGCCTCGAGCAGACACTGACGTCCCAATGGAGACCATCGATGGCGATGGTCCTGAATAGAAGGAAGGAACGACCGCATGAAAAATTGGAAAACAGCGCTGGCTTTTCTGGCAACCGCGGCGATCGCCACCGTCGTCTCCTTGGCACCCGCCGCAGCGCAGAGCCTGCAGGACATCAAGAACCGCGGCACCGTCAACATCGGCGTGCTGATCGACTACCCGCCCTTCGGCCTGCTCGATTCAAGCGGCAAGATCGTGGGCTACGATCCTGACCTCGCCAAGCAGTTCGCCGACCAACTCGGTATCAAGCTGAACACCGTCCAGGTGACGTCCGCCAACCGGGTCCAATACCTGGTTTCGGGCCAGGTGGACGCGCTATTCGCCTCGCTCGGTATCACCGCGGAACGCGCCAAAGTGGTGGATTTCTCGCAGCCGTATGCTGGACTCGAGCAGTTCGTCTATGGCGAGAAGAGCATCAATATTACCAAGCCGGAGGAGCTTGCCGGCCGTACCATCGCGGTGACCCGCGGGACGACCCAGGACACCGCCGTGACCAGGGTCGCGCCACCCAACACCAATATCCAGCGCTACGACGACGACGCCGCTTCGACCCAGGCGTTGCTGGCCGGCCAGGTGCCGCTGCTCGGCATCGCGGACCTGGCCATCGAGCAGGTCGAGAAAATCGCGCCCGGCAAGTACACCAAAAAGTTCAGCCTCATGCAGCAGACGCAAGGGATTGCGGTGCGCAAGGGATCGAGCGAACTCCTGGGCGCCATCAACCAGATGCTGACCAAGGACAAACAGGACGGTTACCTCAACCAGCTCTATCAGAAGTGGATCAACGCGCCGCTGCCAGAGTTCATCGCCAAGGCCGGCAACTAGGCGCTTCCGCTTACGGAACAGGGGAGTGAACTGGCGGGTGTCGCGCAACGTGCGCAGACCGACGGTGTTCTCGGCGCGTTCGCGAGTTCGGTAAAGGCGGGTCCAGGGGCCTGCCGGCCGATGGCGGGTCCAGGGCGGAGCCCCATAGGCGCGGAGATAAAAGAAATATCCTTTCTTGTCAGTTGGTTGGATTTCCCGACACGTCCCAGGACGGATGGCTGGCCCCGATGGGCCGAACCCCGGCCCAACTTTCCATATCCCAAGCCTGCGGCTGCTGGAT
>CAIMEK010000280.1 GCA_903839965.1 uncultured Acetobacteraceae bacterium
AGATGCTGGCGGCAGCGGTCCAAGGATAATTCTCATGAGCCTATTCAATGTCTTCAATATCGCCGGCAGCGCCCTGACGGCTCAGGCCGTGCGCCTCAACACGACGGCCAGCAACCTCGCCAACGCCGACAGCATCGCGGGCGCCGATGGCAAGCCTTATCGCGCCAAGCAGGTCGTTTTCGAGGCCACGGCGCCGGATGCACATGCTGGGCAAGGCGTGCGCGTCAGGCAGGTGATCGAGGACGACAGCCCGGGCAAGCTGACTTTCGACCCGCGCAATCCGGGTGCCGACGACCAAGGCTACGTGATGATGCCCAACGTCAGCGTGGTCGACGAAATGGTCAACATGATTTCGGCGTCGCGTTCGTATCAGACCAACGCCGACGTCATGAATACCGCCAAACAGCTGTTGATGAAAACGCTGACACTCGGGCAGTAATCACAGGGTATCCAGGAGAACACCATGACCGTGCAATCGACCACTTCAAGCAGCGATCTGTTCGCTTCGATCAACGCTGCCAATTCTGCAGGCAGCACGACCGCGGCCTCGACCACGCAGGAGGCACAGGATCGCTTCCTCAAATTGCTGACGACGCAATTGCAGAATCAGGATCCGCTCAACCCGATGGACAACTCTCAGATGACCAGCCAGATCGCCCAGATCAATACGGTGACCGGGATCGAGAAGCTCAATACGACGCTCAATACGCTGGTCGATAACATGGGCAGCAGTCAGTCGATGCAGGCCGCGTCGATGATTGGCAAGAGCGTGATGGTCCCCGGTTCGCAACTTTCGCTGGTCTCGGGGCAGGCGTTCGGCGGAGTAATGCTCTCTGGCGCGGCCGATCAGGTCACGCTGAACATTCTCGACGCCAGCGGGAACGTGCTGCAGACCCAGAAACTCGGAGCGCGCGATGCCGGCACCTTCAATTTCAATTGGGATGGGGCTACCGACGCCGGGGCGGCGGCCGTTGATGGAACGTACAAGTTTTCGGTGAGCGCGACGCAGGGCGGCAGCACCGTCGAGGCGACCGCCCTGCAAGTTGGCACAGTTTCTGCTCTTGTCCGCTCAAGCAGCGGATTCCTTCTCGACCTGGGGGGCCTAGGAACCGTCGATTTCAAGAACGTCCAGCAGATTCTCTGATAGGGAGCGACAAATGGCATTCCAGCAAGGTTTGAGCGGTCTTAACGCGGCTTTACAGGCGCTTAATGTGACGAGCAACAATGTCTCCAACTCGGCGACGGTCGGCTTCAAATCCGGCCAGGCCCTGTTTGCCGACGTCTTTGCCAACTCGTTGACCGGTTCGGGCGCCGCGCAGGTGGGAATCGGCACTTCGGTGGGCGCCATTCAGCAGCAATTTACCCAGGGCAACATTACGACGACCAACAATCCGCTGGATCTTTCAATCAACGGCGGCGGCTTCTACCGCATGGATACCAACGGTACTATAAGCTATAGCCGTGCCGGTCAGTTTCATCTGGACAAGAACGGTTACGTGATTGACGACCAGTCGCGCCGTCTGACCGGCTACCTCGCCGATGCAACGGGTACCATCGTCAAGGCCGCGCCCCAGGATCTGCTGCTCAGTTCAGCCAATCAGGATCCGATCGCCACCGGGGCGTCGGGCACTGCATTGGCTGGTGTCCAGGCCAGCCTTAACTTTGATTCGCGCACTATCGCGCCTTCCATCGCCTTCAGCAAGGATATCCCGGCGTCGTACAATTTTTCGACGGCGACGTCGATCTACGACAGCCTGGGAAACGCGCATACGCTGACGCTTTATACCGTGAAGGTAGTTCCTCCCGGGGTGGTTGCGGCGATCGCTGCCGATACTGCCGCCGCTGCCGCAGTCAACACCGCGCAAACCAACTACAACACGGCTCTCGCAGCGTATACCCCGTTGGCTACCGCGAACCCGCTCACCGCGATCGCGCTCACCGCGGCCCAGGCCGGTTTCGACGCGCTCCCCCAAACCGTCACTCCTGCCCAACTCGCCGCCGCCATTGCTGCCGCCAACGTTGCCGTGCCGGGCATGGGCACCGCCTTCGCGACCATGACTGCCACCAAGACCGCTCTCGTCACCGCCAACGCCAACAAGGTCGTCACGGCTGCCGCTGTCGTCACGCAGAACCTCATCCCGCAACCGACCACTGACTGGACAATGTACGCGAGTGTCGACGGGACGAGCACGGTATTCCCGGGGCTGACGAACAATACCCTGACCTTTGACCAGTCCGGAAAATTAACCGGCGGGACCGGGTTGGTCGGCGCCAGCATCAACCTGACCAATGTAATGGCCAACCAGACGACGCCGCAGATTAACAGCGCGGTTACGCCGCTCGCCTTCAATATCGATTTTTCCCAAAGCACCCAGTTTGGCAGCGCGTTCGGAACCAACAGCCTGCAACAGGATGGCTACATGTCTGGGCGCTTGACCGGGGTCAGCGTCGGCGGCGACGGGGTCATTCGCGGCAACTACAGCAACGGGCAGTCGCGCAATCTTGGACAGGTGGCGCTGGCCAGCTTCACCAACCCGAACGCGCTGACATCACAGGGCGGCAATCAATGGGCTGAAAGCGCAGCGTCGGGTTCGGCGCTGGTCGGCGCGCCCAATACCGGAGCGCTCGGCGTTTTGCAGTCGGCGGCTGTCGAAGATTCAAACGTTGATCTCACCGCCGAATTGGTCAATATGATCACCGAGCAGCGCAACTACCAGGCCAACGCGCAGAGCATCAAGACGGAGGACCAGATCATGCAGACTCTGGTCAGTCTGCGCTAAGCGACGGCCTGAGCGGAGATAGGACATGGACCGCCTGATCTATACGGCAATGACCGGCGCCAAGCACGCCTTTATGCAGCAGGCGGGCATCGCCCACAATCTGGCGAACGCCTCGACGACCGGTTACCGCGCGATGGAGCACAAGTTTCGCGCGGTTCCGCTGCAGGGCGGCGATCTC
>CAIMEK010000281.1 GCA_903839965.1 uncultured Acetobacteraceae bacterium
TGGGCGTCGGCACGGCCAGCGGCATCACGCTCAACAGCGGCGCCACCTTGGGCCTCGATGGCGGCGGTATCGCCATCGGCGTCACCGTGAACAACGGCGGCACCGAGTCCGTGGGGGGAATCACGGAGAGCAACAGCCTGAATGGGGCGCCTGGCTACGCCATCAGCACCACCGTCGGCAGCGGCGGCGTGCAGAACGTGATGGGCGTCGCCAGCGCCACCACCGTCAGCAGCGGCGGTGTGCAGAACGTGAGAAACTTCGCCAGCGCCACCACCGTCATCGGCGGCATCCAGGTTGTGTCGAACTTTGCCGCCGCCAGCGCCACCACCCTGCTCGACGGCGGCGAGCTCATCGTGCAAAGCGGCGGCAGAGCGGTCGGTATCACGCTGTCCGCCGGCGGCACGGCCGTCCTCAATGCCGGCGCGATGGTCAGCGGCGCCATCGCCTTCGCCGGCAGCGGCGGCAGGCTGGAGATCGATGGTCCGATCCTGCCGGCCGCGCCGGTTTCCGGCTTCGCCCCGGGCGACACGATCGACCTCGCCGGCATTTCCTACAGTGCCGGCGAGACGGTGACGCTGCTGGCCGGCAACGTCCTGCAGATCGCCGCCCCGGGCGCGGCGGCAGCCGACCTGCAGCTCGACCCGGCACAGGATTTCGGCAGCCAATCGTTCAGGCTCGCGTCGAACGGCGCGACCGGCACCGCGGTCACGATCGTGGCGAACACCCCGCCGCCTGCCGGATCAGCCCAGCGCATCCTGTTCCGCGACCCAACCACCGGCCAGCTCGGCCAGTTCCTCGCCGCCGGCGGCCAGCCTGCCTGGTCCGACATCGGCTGGGCCGCCCCAGGCCTGAACGTCGTCGGCACCGGCGACTTCAACGGCACCGGCGTCTCCGACATCCTTTTCCGCGATCCGGCCGGCGGCGGCCTCGGCCAGTTCGCCTTCGCCAACGGCCAGGCCGCCTGGTTCGCCATCGGCTGGGCCGACCCCAGGCTTCAGGTCGCCGGCACCGGCGACTTCAACGGCGACGGCACCACGGACATCCTGTTCCGCGACCCCGCCACCGGCACGCTCGGCGACTTCCTCATGCATAATGGCCAGCCCACCTGGACCGCCATCGGCTGGGCGGACCCGCGCCTGCAGGTCGCCGGCACCGGCGACTTCAACGGCGACGGCACCTCCGACATCCTGTTCCGCGACCCCGCCAGCGGCGCGCTCAGCATGTTCGCCATGCACGCCAACCAGCCAACATGGACCGCCATCGGTTTCGCCGATCCCAGGCTGCAGGTGGTCGGCATCGGCGATTTCACCGGCAACGGCACCGACGACATCCTGTTCCGCGATCCCGCCTCCGGCAACCTGTCCGATTTCCTCATGAGCAACGGGCGGCCGACCTGGGCGCCCATCGGCTGGGCAGACCCCGGGCTGCGGGTGGCCGGCGTCGGCGACTACGCCGGCACCGGCACCGATGTCATTCTGTTCCGCTCTCCCGCCACCGGCGCGCTCGGAGAATTCGTCATGCAGGACAACCGCCCCACCTGGACCGCGCTCGGCTCGCTCGGTTCCACCTGGCAGCCCGCCGGCTAGGCTGCGCTCGCCCCGTCGCGCAGCGCGAATAAAAGTTTTTTGGTTCTTTTTTTCAAAAAAGAACAGCCTTCCTTCGCCGCCCTCCCTACCCAAAGGTAAATTGCGACGAGGGAATGCTGGTAATGTTCTCCACCACAATCTGCGTGCCATCGCTCAAATTCATCACCGCGTCCCCATAAGACGTCAGCTGCACCGGCACGCTAGTGCCATACCCGTTCAGATTGATCACA
>CAIMEK010000282.1 GCA_903839965.1 uncultured Acetobacteraceae bacterium
CCGACCCCGACCTGGCCGCACGGCGTTCGCTGAACGCCCATCGGCGCTTCGCCACCCTGCTGCTGGTGGGCATGGCGTTGCTGACGCTCGCCACCTACGCCATGCCGGACGGCTATGCCACCGACCTGCTGCAGGCCGCCGCCAAGGCCGGCTTCGTCGGCGGCGTGGCGGACTGGTTCGCCATCACCGCGCTGTTCCGCCACCCGCTCGGCCTGCCCATCCCGCACACCGCCATCATCCCCAACCAGAAGGAACGCCTGGGCCGCGCGCTGGGCCGCTTCGTCGCCGGGCACGTGTTCACCAGCGACGATGTCTCGCGCTTCCTCGGCGGCGTGGACCTGCCCGGCATCCTGCGCCGCTTCCTGTCCGATCCGGTGGCGATCCGCCCCGCCGCCGAAGGGCTGGCGGCACTGCTGCCGCGCATCCTGGCCAGCATCGGCGACGGCCGCGCGCGGCGGCTGCTGAGCCGCATCGTGCCGCGCATCCTCGGCGGCCCGGGCGCCGGCCGGCTGGTGGGGCGCGCGCTGCGCCAGCTGGTGGAAGGCGGGCGGCACCAGGAGGTGTTCAGCTTCATCATCGCCAACCTGAAGGCGGCGCTCACCCACCGCGAAGGCGTGCTGGAGCGCGCCATCGAGGAGCGCGTGCGCGAGCAGGGCGGCCGGCTGGTGGGCTGGGCGGTCGGCGCCGCCGTGGCCCACCGCGTGATCGCCCAGGTCAATGTCGAGCTGGCGCGCATGGAGCCGGAAAGCTCCGAAATGCGCGCCGCCGTCGACGAGTGGGTGCGCCGCGAAATTCTCCGCATCGAGGAAGACCCGGCGCGCGCGGCCGAGATCGGCGCGGCGCTTCGCCGGGTGCTGGGGCACGACACCGTGCGCGCCTGGCTGGCCGACGTCTGGTCGCGCCTCCGGCTGGCGATGGAAGCCGACGCCGCCCGGCCGGATGGGCGGACCATTGCCCTCATCGAAGGCGCGCTGGCCAATTTCGGCGCCATGCTCGACCGCGATCCCAACGCCAGGGAGCGGGTGCAGTCGGCCATCGAGACCATCGCCGGCACCCTGCTGCCGACTGCTCAGGCCCAGCTGGCGAACTTCATCGCCGACGTGGTGGCGCGCTGGGACACCGAGACGCTGACCGAAAAATTGGAATTGCGGGTCGGCCGCGACCTCCAGTACGTGCGCATCAATGGCACCCTGGTGGGCTTTCTGGTCGGCGGCGTCCTCTACGCCCTCCTCCACGCCCTCTTCGGCCGCGTAAGTTTCTGACCCCCCTCTCCCGCTCCCCCTGCGGCGGGCTTCCCTACCCCCCGAACGGCGGCCGAACCGGCATCCGCCCGCCCGCCGAGCGCGCCATCCGCCACATCCGCCAGCGGAACGCCGCATAGGCAATCACCGCGGCCACGATGGCCACCGGGATCATGATCAGCGCCAGCCACAACGTCAGCGCCGCCACCCCGGCAAGGATGGCGAGCACTGCCGCCACCAGCCCGTAGCGCAGCAGCTTGCTCGATGCGGGTTCCCGCGGCGGTTCGATGAACTGCCCGTCCGGCGTCATGTCGAACTGCGGGCCGGTGCCC
>CAIMEK010000283.1 GCA_903839965.1 uncultured Acetobacteraceae bacterium
AGGTGATCCGCCGGCACCCAGTCACGCAGGTCAGGCGGCAACAGCAGCGGGGTGTCTCGGTCAATATTAACGTAGCGGGTCATATCCACATCCCTAGCAATTATTAAGCCAAGTATCAGGCTAAGTCCGACAGGCTGCTAGAGAAAAAACCGACAGCGATGGATCGCGCGGCGGCCGCGGAAGCGCCGGCGCAAGATCCCGAAACGATAAGAATGAGGGACGGAATTTACGCGGCTGCCACGAAACTGGCCGCCGCGAAAAAGCTCACCGCGGCCGAGATCACCCCGGCAGAGCTGGCGCAAGATCCCGAAACGATGGAAAGGTGCACGAAGCGGTCCAGACGGTAATGGCCCAGGCCTTCCGGGAAGAGTTCGCCGCGGTGTCGGAGCAAGAACGCAAAAAGCTGAAACTGGTGAACGAATTTGTCGACACGGTAGCGAAACAGGCTGCCGCGAAAGGGCTCACCGCGGCCGAGCTGGCGAACGATCCCGAAGCGATGAAAATGGTGGACGAATTGATGGAGCGCGGGAAGCACAACCCCATCCTTTCGGCGGACGCAGCGAAGCGGCGGTCGGAGCGAATGGATGCGCTGCTGAAAGATCCCGAGTTCGTGCAAGCGTTGCGCGATATCGACAAGGAACGCCGAACCTTGCTCGGGCCCAAGACGTATTCACAGACGTCCCTTCGGCAGCTGCGCGCCAATCGCGAAAATGCGAAAAAATCGACGGGCCCGCTCAACACCTTGTCCACCCGGTACAATGCGGTGAAGCACGCGCTGCTGGCCGAAGGCGTCACGGAGATGGATCGGCCGGAAGAGTTCGCCGCGTACTTGGCGCAATGCCGGCGGGACCTCCAGCCCGTCGGCGTCGCGGAAGAAGAACTGGTGCGGGAAATTGCCTTGGCCTTCCTGCGGCTGCGCCGCGCCCGGATGCTCGAGGCGCGGGAATTCACGGCGCAGCTGAACCCGCCCTACGAGGAGCAGAGCTTGACGGAACTGGGGCTCCACCTCTCGAAGGTCGAACCGAAGGCTGTCCTGTGCACGACTGAAATCATCGATCGGGGCCTGCCGGCGCCCGTGACGTCCGAGGTCGTTGACCGCCTCGCCAACACCTACCTCCGTTACGGCACGGCGATCGAACACAGCCTCGGCCGCAGTCTCAAGCTGCTGGCGCAGCTGCAAAAGGCACGCCGGGAAAATGCGGCGGCGGCCGGGCCGGCGGCGTGACGCCGACGTTCCGAGCGCGGGCCAGCGGCGGCGGCTCGTCATCGGCCGATCAGCCACATGGCCCAGGCCGCCGCTGTCCGACGCGGGCGGCGGGCTCGCTCGCGCCGGCGAATTCTCGCCGTCGGTTTCGACGGGATCCGGCTCGGCGTGATCGGCCGCTGGCATCAGCGCGGGTGGCACGTCGGCCGGCGTGCGCCTCCGTCGCCCCGGGATGAAATTGCCGCGGGCGACCGGCCGCTTCCTCCGCTGTCGAGATCATGCTCGGCGACAGCAGCGTCCGCGTGGGGGAGCAACCGCCCGCGCACTTCAGTCAGCAAATATTGGTCGTTCCGTAGCAGATAATCATGCCCTGCGAGGCACCGACCAAACCGCGGCTAGTCGAACCCGCGCCGACGCAAAGGCTCACGCTCGGGCTCTCGCGCGATGGCGGGGCGGTGTTCACTATCGCCGCCGGTTGCCCGGCGGCCGGCACTCGACCCACGGCGCTCGTCAATCCGGTCGCCACCCTTTCACGCCGCCGGCCGCGCGGATCATTTTGGCCAGCGCCCCTTCCCCCGCGTCGGCCGGTTGGCCGAGTCCCGCCTCGGCGAGATCGAGCGGCGTCAGCCCGTCGGCGCTGCCGACGCCCTCGTTGGCGTTCGCCCCGTGCTGAAGCAGCCACGCGACCTTCTCGCGACTGGCCGCGCAGCAGGCCATCGTCAGCGGTCCGTGGGCATCGGTCGTCCAGATCGGGGCGCCGGCGGCGGCGAGGAGTTCCAGGATGGTGAGGTCATTGGACCACAGGGCCGCATGGGCCAGCTCCCGGCCGCTGACCTCCCACCCGCTGGCCAGCAGACCGGCGACCGCCCGCGGGGAGCTTACCAGGCAGGCCATCTCCATCCACGAATAACGCTGCTCCGCTTCCCGGTAGTGCAGGACCGGGAATTCGGCGATGGCGCGCTCGAAGGCGAACCAGTCGGACGACAGCAACAGGGCCTCGACCGCCCGGCCGCCCGGCAAGTCAAGAAACCACGGGCCGACGCTGGCACCCGCTTCGCGCAGCTGCGCCACCAGCAGCGGGTCGGCGGCCAGCGCCGCCAGCTGAAGGGGCGCAAAGGTCTGGCCGGTGGGCGTCGTGACGATGGCCTCCGGATTTGCCCCGCGAGAAAGCAGCTGCCGCGCGACTTCCAGGTTGCCTGAACCGCTGGCGACGTGCAGCGCGGTCAAGCCACTGGGCCCCGCGAGGTCCGGTGGGACACCCCTGGCGATCAGCCGACGGGCGAGGCGGTGCGCCGCGGCGTCACTGCCGCCCAGCGTCACCACCACGAGAGGCGAGACGGCGACGGGCGACTTTCCCGCGCAACCCGCCGGCCGCCACCACAGCTCCGCGAGCGCGGCGCGCCTGCCGTCTTCGGCCGCACGCTGCAGAATCGGCGCGTAGTCGACGTCAGGCCCGGGACCAAGCCCGAACGGCCGGCGCCAATGATCCTAAATTCCGCAGTTGAGAGGGCATTTTAGGCCGTAGAAGCGGCGACATTCGCGAGATCATGGTCGGCAGCCGACATTCGATATTTCAACTGCGGCGCAGTTGTGCGAAGCCACTCGGTGATGCGCGTGTAGCCC
>CAIMEK010000284.1 GCA_903839965.1 uncultured Acetobacteraceae bacterium
ACGTCGAGCTGGTGGAGCGCTGGAGCGGGCAGGAGCGGGTGAAGGCCTCGCTGGCGCTTAGGCAGATCATCGTCTGCTCGCCCGGGCTGATCCAGGCCATGGCGGCGGCGGCGCGCGAACTGGGCGTAAAAATCCACACGCATCTCTGCGAGGGCACCTACGAGATCGACTACGCGCTGGAGCGGTTCGGCAAGCGGCCGACCGAGTGGCTGGACGAACTCGGCGTGCTGGGCAGCCACCTGCACTGCGCCCATTCGGTGCTGCTTTCGCCCGAGGAGGTCGACCTTTACGTGCGGCACGGGCTGTCGGTTGCGCATTGCGCGCTGGGCAACTACGCGATCGGCCAGCCCAGGCTGATCGAGATGTGGCGCCGGGGCGTCGATATCGGCCTGGGCACCGACGGCGCCGCCGGGTTCGGCACGCTCGACATCTTCCAGGTGGCGCACGTGGCGCGGGTCGGCCAGCAGGCGGTCGCCGGCACGCCGAACCATATCCGCACCCCGATCAGTTCGGAGGAGATTTTGCGCATCGCCACCCGCGGGGGGGCGCGGGCGCTCGGCATCGCGGCCGATATCGGCAGCCTGGAAGTGGGCAAGAAGGCCGACCTGCTGCTGGTGGACTGCACGGAGATGGACCAGGTGCCGGTTTATGACCCGTTGTTCGTGGCTGCCACCGTGGTGGTCGGGCGCGACGTGCGCTCGGTGATCATCGACGGCAAGCTGGTGATGAAGGAGCGCGAGATCCTCACCGTCGACATGGAGGCGCTGCGCGCCCGGCTGCAGCGGCAGGCGCCGGAGATCATGGCGCGGTTCGAGGCCCTGGTTGCCTGAACCGGACCTGTTCGGCGAGGCCATCGCGCTGCAGGGCGTGGCCAAGCGCTTCCCGCTCGCGCACGGCCAGTCCGTGGCGGCGCTGGAGGGTTTTGATCTGGTCGTGGAGCACGGCGAGTTCGTGGCGCTGCTGGGGCCCAGCGGCTGCGGCAAGAGCACGGTGCTGCGGGTGATCGCCGGACTGGAGGCGCCGAGCGAGGGCAGCGTGCAAGTACACGGCGAACTGCCCGCGGCGCTGGTCGCCAGGCATCGGCTCGGCGTGGCGTTCCAGGACCATGCGCTGCTGCCCTGGCTGAGCGTGGCGGAGAACGTGGCGCTGCCGTTCCGCGTCGCCGGCCGGGCGGTGGACCGGGCACGGGTGGCCGAGCTGATCGAGTTGGTCGGGCTGTCCGATTACAGCACGCTGCGGCCAAAACAGCTTTCCGGCGGCATGCGCCAGCGCGCCTCGATCGCCCGGGCGCTGGCGTTGCGCCCCGAGGTGCTGCTGCTCGACGAGCCGTTCGGCGCGCTCGACGCGGTGACGCGGCGGCAGATGAACATCGAGCTGCAGGCCATCTGGCAGCGCACCCGCACCACCACGGTGCTGGTGACGCATGCGGTGGACGAGGCGATCTTCCTGGCCGACCGGGTGTTTGTACTCAGCGGCCGGCCGGGCAGGGTGGTGCGGCTGGCGACCGTGCCGTTCGCCCGCCCCCGCGAGCCCGGCGTGATGCGCAGCGAGGCCTTCCACGCCCTGGCCGACGAGCTGACGCTGGCGCTGGAGGCACCGGCGTGAGCCGCCGGCTCGCCGACCTGGCGCTGGGGGCGCTCGGCATCGTGCTCAGCCTGGGGGCCTGGCAGGTGATCGGGGCGTGGCAACTGGCCGGGCTGACCTGGCCGCCGCTGACCGACGTGCTGGCCTTCCTGGTGGACCCGTCGCATCGCTCGCTGCTCGGGCGGGCGCTGGCGGCGACGCTGGCCTCGGTTGCCTGGGGCTATGGCGTGGGCATGGCGGCCGGGCTCGGGCTGGCGGCGCTGGCGCAACTGCTGCCCTCGACGCGACCGGGGGCGGACCGGCTGGCGGCGTTCGTGCACGCCATTCCGGCGATTGCGCTGGCGCCGTTGTTCATCGTGCTGCTGAGCCGCGAGGCGACGCCGGCGGCGGTGGCGGCGCTGGGCGTGTTCTTCGTCACCTATGTCGCCACCACGGCGGCCTTCGAAGACGTGACGGCGGGGCATCGCGACCTGCTGGCGGCGCTGGGGGCGGGGCGGTGGCGGCGGTTCTCGCTGCTGGCGGTGCCGGCCGCGGTGCCGGCGGTGGTGACCGGGGCGAAGCTGGCGGTGCCGGCGGCGCTGATCGGCTCGATCCTGGGCGAATGGTTCGGCGCCCCGCGCGGATTGGGCGTGCTGATGGTCGCCGCCATGCAGAATTTCCAGATTTCTCTTCTTTGGGCGGTGGTGCTGCTGGCCTCGGCGCTGTCGCTGCTGCTGTTCCGGGCCGGGGCGGTGCTGGAGCGCGCGGCCTACGGGCGGTTCCGGTGATGCGCTACGTGACGCCGTTCTGGGGCATCGCGCTGCTGCTGGCGGCGTGGCAGGCCTGGGTGAGCATCAACGGGCTGAATTCCATCGTCATGCCCTCGCCGGGGGCGGTGGTGGCGGCGGTGTTCGCCGATCCGGCGCCCCTGCTGGCGGGCGGCCTGCGGACGCTGGGGCTGGCGGTGGCGGGGCTGGCGGTGGGGCTGGCGGTGGGCACCGGCTTCGCGGTGCTGTGCTGGGTGTCGCGGCTGCTCGACGGCATGCTGACGCCGCTCTCGGTGGTGTTCGCCTCGGTGCCGGTGGTGGCGCTGATCCCGGTGATCGCGCGGCTGCTCGGCTACGACATCCGCACCGAGATCGCCATCGTGGCGATCATCTGTTTCCTGCCCGGTTTCGTGTTCACCGGCGCCGGGTTGCGGGCGCCCCCGCCGGGCAGCGCCGACCTGCTGCGGGTGCTGGGGGCGGGGCGCTGGACCACGCTGTGGCGGCTGGCGTTGCCGGCGGCGGTGCCGTCCTGGATGGTGGCGTTCCGGCTGGCGGCGCCGCAGTCGGTGCTGGCGGCGATGGTGGCGGAGTTCCTGATGGGCACCGAGGGGCTGGGCAGCCTGTTCCGCACCGCGCGCGACCAGTTCGACATGGACCGCGCGCTGGCGCTGAGCGCGGTGGCGACGGTGGCCTCGATCACGGTGTTCCTCGCGGCACTTGCCGCCGAGCGGCGGGCGCGGGAGCGGATGACGTAGCGGGCGCTCGCTTACCGGAAATGTCGTTGCGGCAGGGGCGGCACGGGGATGCGCCCCATCCTGGCGTTCCAATAGGCCCAGGAGCGCGGCCGGATGATGCCGGGCGGGGCCGCGGCGAGGGCTTCGCGAATGTCGGCCTCGGAGAGGGTGCGGCGCAGCACCTGCATGTCCTCGTGGGTACCGCCCTCCAGCGCATAGGCGACGAAACGCACCGGATCGGCCAGGGCGTCGGCCGGCTCCTCGAACCAGACCAGCCGGCGCGCCAGTTGCTCGGTTTCGGGCGTGAGGGGAATCGGCGTCATCGCCCGGGGACCGCGACGGTCGGCAAACGATCGAGGTCGACGGCGCCGGCCGCCCGCATCAGCCTGTCGCGCACGTCGTTGGGCAGGCGCCGCAGCGAGCCGTCCTCGAAATAGGACAGCGCCTTCAGGGTGGCGAGCGGATTGAACTGGCCGCCGTAGATCGCCCGCGCCGCGGCCAGCGCGGTCGGCAGGTCGATGCGGCCGTCGGTCAGCATCGCGTCGATGTCGAGATAATCCTTCGCCTCGGCACGCATCTGCACCACCGCGGCCTTCATGCCCGCGAGGTCGAGCAGGGTAGCGACCCGCAGCCCGGTGTCGGGCGCAACCAGGGGTGGCGCGAGGCGCGGGACGGCGGGCAGGCCGAAGAACGACAGCCGCACCACCCCGCCACGATCGAGCTGGCAACTGAACGTATCCGGCTCGCGCTGGGTGACGGTGGCGCCGGCGAGGAAGGGAATGGCGGGAGCCAGGTGGACGGGGTCGAGCGGGCGGTTGGAGAAGAAATCGAAGTCCGCGGATTGCCGGTGGCCGAGCTGCAGGGCGATCGCCGTGCCGCCATAGAGCACGAACTCCGGGGGAACGGCGGCAAGCTCGTCCCACAACCGCCGCTGCGGCGGCGGCAGGATATCGAGGCGCGGCGTGAAGGCCTGAACCATCGCGGCATTATACGCCAGTGTCGGAAACAATCATGGTCACAGCCGCCCGCGCTGGCGCGGGTCGAGCACCTGGCTGAGCCGGTCGCCGACCAGGTTCACCGCCAGCACGGCGAGGAACAGCGCGCCGCCGGGGAAGAACATCGTCCACGGGGCGTAACGGATGTACTCGCGCCCGGCGTTCAGCATCGCCCCCCATTCCGGCGCCGGCGGCTGCGCGCCCAGGCCGAGGAAGGACAGCGTGGCGGTGAACAGCACCGCATTGCCGAGATCGAGCGAGGCCAGCACGATCAGCGTCGGCGCCAGATTGGGCAGCAGATGGCGCAGCACCACCCGCCAACGGCCGGCACCGATGGCGTGCGCCCCCTCGACGAACTCGCGCGCCGCCAGCGACAGCGCCGCCCCGCGGATCACCCGGGCGAAGCGCGGAATGCCGGCGATGCCGACCGCCAGTGCGGCGTTCCACAGCCCCACCCCCAGCACCGCCACCACCAGGATGGCCAGGATGATCGGCGGGAAGCCCAGCATGACGTCGATGGCGCGGCTGCCAAGCGCGTCGGTGCGCCCGCCGGCATAGCCGATGACGGTGCCGAACAGGCCGCCGATGATCAGGCTGATCGCCACCGTGGCGATGCCGACCGACAGCGTGTAGCGGCCGCCGTAGAGCACGCGGGAAAAGATGTCGCGGCCATACAGGTCGCAGCCGAACAGGTTCTGCCCGGAAGGATGCGCCAGCCGGGCGCATACGCGCGTCTCGTTCCAGTCGAACGGCGCCAGCGCCGGGGCCAGGATGGCGCCCGCCACCATGACCACCAGCACCACCATGCCCACCACGGCGCCGGGGCTGGCGAACATGCGGGCGAACCGCGACGCCTCGCGCGGGAAGACCAGCGTGGCGCTCATGTGCGGGAAATCCGCGGATCGATCAGCCCGTACAGCAGGTCGATCAGCAGGTTGATGGCGATGTAGGCGGCGGTGGTCATCACCACGATGCCCTGCACCAGCGGATAGTCCTTGGTGAGCACCGCGTTGACCAGCATGGCGCCGATGCCGGGCCGGGCGAACACCTGCTCGGTGACCACGGCGCCGCCGATCAGCACGGCGAACTGCACGCCGAGCAGCGTCATCGGCGGAATGACCGCATTGCGCGCGACGTGGCGCCCGATCACCAGCACCGGCCCCAGCCCCTTGGCGCGGGCGGTGCGGATGTAGTCCTGGCCCATCACCTCGATGATGCTGGCGCGGATCAGCCGGGCCAGGCCGCCGACCAGGAACAGGCCCACCGTGATGCTGGGCAGGATGAGCGCCGGCAGGCCGGTGCCGATGATCGGCACCCAGCCCAGGGTGGTGCCGAACACCTGGATCAGCACCATGCCGATCCAGAAGCTGGGCAGCGAGAGCCCGGCCAGCGCCAGCGTCATGACCGCGGTATCGATCCAGCCGCCTGGCCTGAGCCCGGCCGCCACCCCGAGCAACGTGCCGAACACCATGCCCACCAGCAGCCCGCCGCCGGCCAGCGACAGCGTGAAACCGATCTGCGAGCCGATCATGCTCAGCACGGGCTGGCGGGTGGCGAAACTGTCGCCGAAATCGCCGATCACCGCGCGGCGCAGGAATTCGACGTATTGCACCGGCACCGGCCGGTCGAGCCCGAGGCGGTGGCGTTCGGCCTCGATGGCCTCCTGGCTGGCCGGGGTGCCGCCGAGCAGCAGCGTGACCGGGTCGCCCGGCACCATGTGCATGGCGGCGAACACGATGGTCCAGGTGAGCAACAGGATGGGGATGATGCCGAACAGACGGCGGAGCAGGAAATCCAGGCGCACGGTCACCCTCGCGATCACGGCCGCCCGATGCTAACGGTCGCACCGCGCCGCGCAAGGCGATCGGGACGATTGATCGGCGGCTTTCGTGCCGCCAGACCAACTCCCTGCTGCCGATCGCGGAGCGGCGGCGCACGGCCTCGCACCGGGAGGACAGGATGGGCCGCGGCTATGTGCACGGCTACGACGGCCCGGAGAACGTTCGCCTGCAGGACCAGGCGCGGACGTTGGAGGCGTTGCTGCACGCGGATACGAGCTACCCGCCCGGCAGCAGCGTGCTGGAGGCCGGCTGCGGCGTGGGCGCGCAGACCGTGGCGCTGGCCGCCAACAGCCCCGGCGCGCGGATTACCGCCGTGGACATCTCCTTCGCCTCGCTCGGCCAGGCCCGCTCGCGCGCCGCCGCGGCCGGGCTGGCGAACGTGGGTTTCCAGCAGGCCGATATCCTCGCCCTGCCGTTCGCGGACGGCAGCTTCGACCACGCCTTCGTCTGCTTCGTGCTGGAGCACCTGCCGCATCCCAAGGCGGCGCTCGCGGAGATCAGGCGCGTGCTCAGGCCGGGCGGGAGCATTATCGCCATCGAGGGCGACCATGGCTCGGCCTGTTTTTACCCGGACAGCGCGGCGGCCCGCGCCGCCATCGGCTGCCTGGTGGACCTGCAGCGCCGGGCGGGCGGCGACGCGCTGATCGGGCGGCGGCTGTATCCGTTGCTGGCGGAGGCGGGCTTCGAGGACGTCCTCGTGTCGCCGCGCATGGTCTACGTGGACGCGAGCAAGCCCGAACTGGTGGACGGGTTCATCCGCAAGACCTTCACGGCGATGGTGGCCGGCGTCCGCGCGCCGGCGATCGCGGCCGGCATCGCCACGCCGGAGCGCTTCGATGCGGGCGTCGCGGCCCTGTACCGGACCGCAGCGCCCGGTGGCACGTTCTGCTATACTTTTTTCAAGGCGACCGGCTGCAAGGCGACCGGGCGCGACGCCTGACCCGCAAGGTCCCCCTTCCAGCCGACCCGCAGGTCTTCCATACTCGGCCCGCCAATTCCGGGGGTCATCACCATGCGCCGTCTCCTGCTCGCAACCGTGTTCGTTGCCGCCGCCGCATTGCCAGCCGCCGCGCAGAACCTTGCCATCACCTGGGGCGAAGACGACAACTCGGCCCGCACCTTCGATCCGCGGGTCACCCAGTCGCGCCACGAAACCCAGGTGATCTACAACATCTTCGACCAGCTGATCGCCAGCGACGCCGACAGCAAGCTGCATCCCGGGCTGGCGACCTCCTGGCAGGTGGCGCCCGACGGCCTCAGCATCACCCTCAAATTGCGCGAAGGGGTGACCTTCCACGACGGCACGCCGTTCAACGCCGAGGCGGTGGCCTTCACGCTCGACTCGATCATCGATCCCAAACTGGGCAGCCAGGGCGCGGTGGACGTGCTGGGCCCGTACAAGGCCACCGAAATCGTCGGCCCCTACGAGGTGAAGATCACCTACAAGCGGCCGTGGGGCGCCGCGGCGCCCAGCCTGAGCCAGGGCGAAATCTCGATGGTATCGCCGACGGCGGTGAAGAAGCTGGGCGATGCCGGGTTCGCGGCCGCGCCGGTAGGCACCGGGCCGTTCAAGTTCGCCTCCTGGGACCGCGGCCAGAAACTGCTGACCGAGCGATTCGAGGCCTACAACTGGGCGCCCGAATTCATGAAGCACCAGGGCCCGTCGAAAGTGGCGCGGGTGACCTACCGCTTCATCCCCGATGCCTCCACCCGGGTGGCGGCGCTGGAGCGCGGCGAGATCGACATCTCCGATCTTACCCCGGTGTTGGACATGCAGCGGTTCCAGGCCGATCCGAAGTTCCGCACCGTGATCGGTGAATCCACCGGGCTGCCGACCGGGCTGCTGCTGAACACCGACCACGGCATCTTCACCGACATCAAGGTGCGCCTGGCTTTCATTCTTGGCATCGACCGGCCGCGGCTGGTGGACGATTTGTTCTTCGGTTTGGTCAAGCCGGTGTACGGGCCGCTGGCCAAGGCGACGCCGGGCTACTGGCCGGGGGTGGAGAAATACTATCCGTTCGACCCGAAGAAGGCCGCCGCGCTGCTCGATGAGGCCGGCTGGAAGCCCGGCCCGGACGGCGTGCGGGTGAAGGACGGCCAGCGGCTGGCCGCCAGCTTCGACGTGCCGCAGGTGATGGAGCCCGAAATGGGCGTTGCGGTGCAGGCCGACCTCAAGAAGCTCGGCTTCGACATCAAGCTGGAGGTCATCACCTTCGCCAAGCGCGAGGAACTGGTGATGTCCAACCAGAACTCCGTCCAGGTGCTGCGCTGGATCTCCGGCGATCCGTCCTGCCTGGAGGTGATGTTCAGCAGCCGCAACATCCCACACCCGGGCTACGGCAAGTTCAACTATTCGCATATCAACGACCCGGCGCTGGACCAGGCGCTCGACGCCGCCGCCGGCGCGGCCGATCCGGCCAAGCGCGACACGCTGTACGCCGACGTGCAGAAGCGCATCATGGACGCCGCGGTCTGGGTGCCGATGCACGACCAGGTCAACACCATCGCCTACCGCGCCGAGCATTCCGGCTACGGCTTCGCGCGCACGCGCTGGAACGTGAAGTTCTACGACGTCGAGTGATCGGCGGGCATTAAGGAAAGGACTGGCGGGCAAGCGCCACGATATGCCCAGCGTGAAGCGTCTGGTTTCCGTCGAACGGCACGGCGATGCGGCGGTCATCGTCATCGACAACCCGCCGGTGAACCTGCTGTCCGGCCCGGTGCGCAGCCAGTTGCTCGCCGCGGTCGAGGAGGTGCTGGCGGACAAGGTGGTGCGCGCGGCGGTGCTCGCCTGCGCCGGGCGCACCTTCGTGGCCGGCGCCGACATTCGCGAATTCGATGGCCCGCCGCCGGAAATCACCACCGGCGCCATCGCCACGGCGATCGAGACAGGAACAAAACCCTTCGTGGCGGCGCTGCACGGCACCGCGCTGGGCGCCGGGTTCGAGCTGGCCCTGGCGTGCCATGCGCGGATCATGGCGCCGGACGCGTGGGTGGGATTGCCGGAAAGCCGGATCGGGCTGATCCCCGGCGCCGGCGGCACGCAGCGGGCGCCACGGCTGGCCGGGGCGATGGCGGTGCTGGAGATGGTGACCAGCGGCCGCCACCTGCCGGCCGACGAGGCGCTGAAGCTCGG
>CAIMEK010000285.1 GCA_903839965.1 uncultured Acetobacteraceae bacterium
GGATCAGCACATCGCGGATGACGGGGAACTGATGCACATGCTGATGACCATCGACGAAGTCAGGCATGCGTCCAAACACCTCAATGAAGCGCTGCCATTGGAATTGCAGGGTTTGCTCTATGGCGCTCACCGGGATCTGCCGTAGCCAGGCCTTTAACATCAGTGTGTTCAACGGCTGCGTATATAGGCCATCGGCAAAATCATGAGTCAGATTGAAATGCAGGCCGATTTGGGCTTCTGGATGACGTAGTCCGCCGGCGAGCGGCGCCGCCTGGTGCTGACCAGCGGCACCAGCCCAAGGCAGTTGACGCCAAGCAGGTCGCGTACCTCGTCGCTGCTCCACATGCCCCGGTTGCGCATTTCCCGAGCCAGGCTCAGGCCGACGCTGCTACCCAGCGAGCCGATCAGGGCCACGAACAACAGCGCCTTGGTGCGCGGGAAATACGGCAGCAGCGGCGCCCGCGCGGTCGAAACGCGTCGCGCGTCCGGCTCCTGCGCATCCTGCAGCGCCTCGATTTCGTGCTCGCGCCGCGACAGGTCGGACAACAACTTGCGGCTGGTATCGGCCTGCTGCTCGGCGGCGCGCAGCGGCACGGCGGCATCGTCGTAGCGGGCGATCTCCACCTTCACCTTCGCCACCTGGTCGGCCAGCGCCCGTTCGCCGGCCCGCGCCACCTCGGCCTCGTTCCTGAACGATTGCAGGATGCGGGAACTTTCGGTGGACAGCCTGGAGCGCACTTCGCGCAGCTGCGCGCCCACCGCCAGCATCGCCGGGTTGCCCGGCAACTGCTTGGAGGCAAGATCGGCCTGCTTGGCGGCCAGCAGCGATTCCTGGTCGTGCAGTTCCTGCACCAGCCGGTTGCTCAGCGCTTCCGGCATGGTGCCCCCGCCGGTGTAGCTGGAGGCGGCACGCACCTTCGCCTCCGCCTGCTCGCGCGCGGCGGTGGCGGCGGCAAGGCTGGTGCTCAACGTCTGCAACTGCTGCGAGGCCAGCGACACGTCGCCGGTGCCGTTCACCGACTGGCCGCGAAACAGCTGCATCTTCTTGCGGTACTCCTCGCTCTTGCGGTCGGCATCCTCCACCTGCTTGCGCAGCCCGGTGATGCGGTCGCGCAGCACCGCCAGCATCTTCGTCGCGGAATCCGTCTTGGCGTCGCGCAGCCGCTGCAGGTAGACGTCGATCAGCGCATTGACGATGGCGGCAGAGCGGTTGCGATCGGTGGAAACGGCGCTGACATGGATCACCCGCGAGCGGCCCGCCGGGTCCACGAACACCTGGCGCTGCAACTGCGCGGTGGCCTCGGCGACGAGGTCGCCCGGGCTTTCCTCCTCCACCGGCGGCGGCGCCAGCCCGGTCTGCTGCTGCAGCCAGACCAGCGTCTTTTCGGCCCAGCGCTGGGCGATGTTGCGGTCGCGACCGTTGAACTCATCGGCCTCCTGCAAGTTCAGACGGCGCACCACGTCGGCGACCACGTCGCTCGATTGCATCACCTGGACCTCGCTCATAACCGCCTCGACGTCCTCCGCCTTCGGCGTCATCAGCGTGGCGTTGTCCAGCATACGGGTGGTCTGCTCGCCCACCTGCACCAGCGCCGAGGCCTGGTAGCGCGGCCTGAGATTGACGATGACGGCCGCCGACGCGGCGAACAGCACCGCCGTCAGCAACAGCGTGCTGAATGCGCGGCGGCGTACCCGGGCGAACAACCGGCCGACATTCACCGTCTCGCCCGCGTACTCGCTCTTTGCTCTCATGCCGTTCTTCCTATTCCGTCACTACGCGGCCGCCGCGGTCATCGACAAAACCCGCGCGACCCAGCACGCTCCGGTTGCTTCCGGTCATGTCCACCACCGCCACGCTTGGCCGGCCGGGACCATCGACCCAGACATCCTCAATCCGATTGGACGGATGCGAAACCCGCGCCCGCACGCACGAGCGCGCGGTCGCACCGCCCAGCCAGACCGCGACGCCGTTGAGCGAGCATTGCCCGCGCGCGGCGAATTCGATCAGGTCCGGCGGCGCGTCCGCGGCAGGATCCATGCGGTCGGCGGCGATATAGAGATTATCAACCCGTACGTTCTGCACCGTCGGATGCAGCGACAGGAACGGCCCACGGACATAGGCGGTTTCCATCTTGCAATTCACCAGGAATACCTGGCTCAGGGTGGCGTGGCCACGGCCCGGTTGCAGCCACAGCGCGCCGTCGTGAAAGGACTCCCAGCGGCAGTTCACGAAATACACAGCGTTGGTGTTGTCTTCCGACCAGCCCTGGCCGGACGCGGTGGCGGCGTTGCGCAACAGCACCGCCGGCGCGTCGCGTCCCTTGCCCGAGCACCAGTCCCAGGTGCAGTTGACGAGCCGGCTGTCCCACAGCTCGACGCCATCGAGCGCCACGTCGTCGTTGTTGCGCGACCAGACGTTGTCGAACAGGATGTCGCTGGCGTGCCACAGCCGCGCCAGCGGGCCGCGCCCGCTGTTGCCGTCCAGCGTGATGTCGCGAACGATGCAGCCACCGACCCGATGTTCGGTGTCGCGCCCACGGATGTCGAGCAGCACGCCATCGCCGATGCGCAGCAGCACGGTGCCGCGTCCCGCTCCGCTTATCGTGGTGTTGGACGGCAGCTTCAGGGCGTCGGCGCGAACCGCGAAGGTGCCGCCGGGCAACCGCACCTCGCCGCCGGCCGCCTGCGCAATCAGCGCCTGCACGCGCGCGGTGGCGTCTTGTGCCGCCGGCGCGGCCACGGCGGGCGCCGCCGCCGCCAGAATACCGAGCCCGCCGAACAGAGTGCGTCGCTCCAGCGCCGGCCTACCGGACATGCGCTTCGCTCCCGGCGTGGTGCGGCACGCGCTGCCACACGCGCTCCAGCTGCGCGGCCGCCGTGGCCCAGTCGTGATGGCTGGCGATATAGGCACGCGCGCGCACGCCCAGTGCCGCCGCCCAGTGCGGCTCGCGCAGGCAGCGCACCATGGCGGCGGCAACCTGCTCGGCGTTACGCCCACCGGCGTAGCCTTCGCCCTCCGCCAGCGCCAACCCGCTCACCGCCTCCGGCGTGGCCACCACCGGCAGCGAGGAGGCCATCGCCTCCATCACCTTCAGCTTCGAGCCGCCGCCGAACCGCAACGGCGCAACGAACATCGCCGCACTACCATGCAACTCGGGAAGGTTCTTCGCATAGCCGCCGAATTCGATGCGCGGATCCGGCCAGCGCGCGCGCCAGCCCTCCGGCATGGCGTGACCGTACACCGCCAGCTTCAACCCGGGCTCGATCCGCCAGGCGATCGGCA
>CAIMEK010000286.1 GCA_903839965.1 uncultured Acetobacteraceae bacterium
CGCGGAGCGATCCGCGGGGCGGAATCGCGGAGCGATCCGCGGGGCGGAATCGCGGAGCGATCCGCGGGGCGGAATCGCGGAGCGATCCGCGGGCTGGCGGAATTGCTCGCCAAAACAGGGCCAGGCCGATTTCGGCCTGGCTGAAATCGGTCTGGGTGCAGACGGCCTGCCTGGCGAGCGGCAAGGCGCTGCGGGAGCGGCGGTTCGCGCGGGTGAGCGCGCCTGTTACGCTGGGGGTCAGCGAACCCGATCGAGGACCATTCGATGCCTGCCATTCCCGGGCTGATCGCCACCATCGGCCTGCATGGCAGCGCCTCGACCTGGGTGTTCAACGTGGTTCGCGAGCTGCTCATCGCCGCCCTCGGCGAAGACCAGGTGCTGGCCCTCTACGCCGACCGGCTGAGCGAACTGCCCGCCGAGGCCGGGCGCGCCGGTTGCCTGCTGCTCAAGTCCCATCACGGCAGCGCGGAGCTCGATGCCTGGCTCGCCACGGCGCGGCCGGTGATATTTCTCAGCCTGCGCGACCCGCGCGACGCCGCCATTTCCATGGCGCAGCGTTTCCGCGCGCCGCTCGGCCAGGCCGCCCACTGGCTCGCCGACGACTGCGCCCGGCTGCTGCGCCTCGCCGGGCAAGGGCATCCGCTGCTGCGCTACGAGGATCGCTTCTTCGACGACCGGGCGGTGCCGGAGCAGCTTGCGCACACCCTCGGGCTGACCCTGGAGCCGGCGGCGATCGAGGCGGTTTTCGCCCGCTACAGCACCGCGGCGGTGCGGCGTTTCACGCAAGGGCTTGCCGATCTGCCGCCGGAGCGGCTGGTGGTTTCCGGGGCGCTGATGTTCGACCGCGTGACGCAGATCCACCGTGCCCATATCGGCGATGCCCGCACCGGCAAGTGGCGCGATCTGCCGGGCCCGGCGCAGGCGGAACTGACCCGCTTTTTCCGCTCGTTCCTCGCCCGGTTCGGCTATCCGGGCTGAGCGGCGATCGGCGGTGAGCAAGGAACCCGACGAGGCACCCCCCGCTGTCCCGAGCGCCACGCGCCCATTGGGGGTTGATTGAGTCGCCCTGGCCGGCCTTGCGGCGCGGTTGAGCGCGATCAGAAGCTGTATTTGAAGCCGCCGAAGCCGCCCACCGTGTTGCCCTCGCCGGACAACACGCCAACGAAATTGCCGTAGAGGACGACCTTCGGCGAGAATCGTGCCGATACGCCGACATCCACGCGCGCGGCGTCCTGTGCCGCCGGCGCCCCGCGTACGTTGAAGCCGAGCCCTGGGGCGGCGAGGAACGCCGCATCGATGGCCCGGGTCGGTGCGAACTCATGCACCCAGGAGAGCCGCACCGATGGCGAGATGACGATGCCACCGTCCATCTGGACGCTGGTGTCCACCCGCAGGCCGAGCGAGCCCGGCACCGAGGTGACGTTGTGCGCGCTGTAGCGCAGCCCCAGGCTGCCCGGCGTGCCGCTACCCGCGACGGTGCTCGTTTCGGCGTAGGAACCCTGCCACATGCTGTCGAACCGGATTGCGGCGAACGGGGTCAGGTTGATTTGGCCGAGGCTTCGCTTCCAACCGATCTCGAAATGCCCGCCGAACAGGTTGGAGCCGAATTTGCCGCGCGCATTCTCCGCCGGGCCGAACATTCCGCCCACCAGGTCACGGTGAATGTCATTGTCGTAGTAGCCGTAGCTCAGCAGACCCTGGGCATAGACGCCGTTGCCCGACGTCGCCGCGCCGTAGAGACCGAAATTGAAGCCGGAGGCGGTACCGTTGGTGTTGCGGTCGGGCACGGCGAAGCTTGTCAGCGCGCCACCGGCAGTGATGCCGAGCAGGACGTACGGGTTCACCCGGTAGTCGATGCCTGCCGCCCCGCCGCCATTGGAAAGCTTGCTCTTGGCGCTGCCGGCACCGCTGCCCTGCCCGGTCAGCGTGCTGCCCGAGCCGAAGCCGGCGGCCCAACTGCGCCAGCCAGTCGGCGTCCGATCACCGTCCATCATCGGCGCGGCCTGGTTCAGTACGGTGTCGAAGAACTGGCCGCGGGCGTCGAACACCGTCTGCTGCGCCGCCGCGCTGCCTTCGCCCGACAGCGAGTCGTAGGCCTGGCCCAGCGCCGGCACGTTGGGCAACCAGAACAGGCGCGCCGCGGTCGGCTGGAAGGCGGTTACCCCCGCCGTCTGGATGGCGTCGATGGCGGTGCCCACCCGGGTCTGGTTCGCCGTCAGCCCGGTCGGGGCAAAATCGATGGTGTAGTTCAGATAGACAACACCAGGGGGGTCGATGAGGCTTGGCCTGAACACCGCGGTCGATAGGGCGGGACCATTCAGGCTTTGGGCAGCGAGCGTCACGCCCCGATCGGTTACCCCACCCGCCGCGCTCAGGATTACCAGCGACGTGTTCTGCTGCGGCTTGGCCATCCCCGGATTGGCGATGGCGAGGGCGACCTGCCCGCCCAGCGCGGCCGTGCCGTTGATGTCGATGCGGTCCGCCTGGTCGGGGCCGAAGGCCAGATCCACCGCGTAGGTGCCGGTGCTGCCTTGCACGAAATTGCCAGTGAACGTGCCGGCCCCGTTGCCGTTGGCGGGCGAGAGCACGGTGCCCAGGCCGCCGGGGGAAAGCAGGCCGTCGTTGACGAACGTGTTGCCGCTGCCAAGCCGCAGGGTCGGTCCCGGTTCGAACACGGCTCCGGCGGCATTGCGGAAACTGTTCGTGGTGCCGGCCGCGAAGACGACGTTGCCGGCGAGATAGCCGGTATTGAGCAGGCTGTTGCCGTTGCCGAGGAATTGCACCGCGTAGGCATCGGTGCTGGCGGCGACGAGGGTTCCCTGGTTGGTCAGGCTGTTGTTGTCGCCTTTGGCCAGGAAGCCGACGCTGTTGGTGCCGGCGACGTTGATCAGGCCCTGGTTGACGACCGTGTTGCCGGTGTTGACCCTGATGCCCCAGAGCCCCGGCGAGTTGCCGGTGATGCGGCCGGTGGCGGTGTTGAAGATGGTGTTCTGGTCGTAGACATGGATGCCGTTGCCGCCGGCTGCGGGGGTGATCGCGGCGGAATTCGTGATGGTGTTCTGGTTGACGGCATCGATGCCGGTGGAGACGCCGCTGAGCGGGGCGCTGTTGGTGATGATGTTGCCGCTGGACGCCAGGATGCCACTGGGCTGCGGGCCGACGATCGGCGTGGTGTTGTTGATGACACTGTTCGCCGTTCCGGAATTGTCGAAGAACTGGAACGAGTCCAAACTCTTGTAGTACGGGTCGAAGACATTGACGGTGACGTTCCGGCCGTCGATGGAGACGACGGCATAGTTGTATTCCACGTGATAGACATCGCCGGGCTCCACCGGCCCGGGCCCGGCGGAGCCGCCGCAGTAATCCCCCACCTCGCAGCCCAGCGGCGCGCCGCCTGAGCCGGCCAGCACCTGGTAGGTGCCATCGTGCATGGTGCGGTAGTACAGGTGCTCGTGCCCGGCGAACAGGATGGAGGCATTGGTGTTGGTGGCGCTGCCCGCCGTGGTGATGGTGGTCCAGAAGCTCGCCATGTCGTCGCGTGGCGAGGGCTTCCATGGCGAGAAGGCGGGAACGTGGGTCAGCACGAAGGTATGCGAGGCGGTGTCGTTCTGCAGCAGGCCCTTGATCCAGTCCCGTTGCGCCTTGTCGACGCCGTAATCCAGCGTGCCTCCATCGGGGGGGGCGTAATAGCTGTCAGCGACAATGAACTGCGAGTTGCCGATCTGGAAGGAAAACGCCAGATTGTTGTAGCCGGCTGGTCCGTTCTGAACCCAGTTGGAGTTGAACATCGCCTGGAATTCCTGCTGACGCAGCAACGGGTTCGGCTCCGTCTTGCTGGAAGACGCCGTGTAGAGTTCATGGTTGCCGATGGCGGAGGCCGTGGGGATGCCGGCGGCAGTCATGCGATCGGTGAATACTTGCTGGAATTGCGTCAGCCAAGCTGTGCCGCCCCGGTAGGCGGCGTCGCCGCCGAAGATCACCACATTGGGCGCGGGCGACAGGGCGAGGATGTTGTTCACGATTTTGGTGAGTATGGGCGTGTCGATGGGATCGTCGTTCATGTCGCCGCGGGTGTCCGCCACCCAGGCGAAACTCATGGACTGCTCGGCGCGCGCGGAACCGGTCGCGCCGGCGAGCGCCAGAACAAGCCAGCCCGTGCCGAGAAAAGTTGCCTGAATCGCCGGGCGCAACCTGGTCGGTTTCATTTGACGTTCCCCAGATGACCGGCTCGTCTGGCCATCTGGCTGGCACGATACCCACCTCTGAGGCGCTCTGCAACGATACCGCCCCAAAAAAATGCTGTATCTGAACAATTCGGTTTTCGAAACAATATCACCAGTTGTGAAACAGCACCGGGACGGGACCCCTCCTCGAGCGAATTTCGTAAGCCATACCGGAGCGTTGCAATACCCTTGGGTGGGGTTCCGTTTGGCTGCTGATTCACACATTATAAAACCATCTGGCTCCCAGCCTGGAAAGAGGCCGCCCCCCTGTCAGCATTCGCCACCGCCCGAACCGCCATCCTCGAGGGGCCGATCGTTGCGACGCTGGTGAAGCTGTCGCTGCCGACGATCGGCGTGATAGTGGCCCAGACCGCGATCGGCATTGCCGAAACCTATTTGTCGGGTTCCTCGGCACCGAGGCCCTGGCGGGTGTCGCCCTGGTGTTCCCGCTGTTCATGCTGATGACGACCATGTCGAACGGCGGGCTGGGCAGTGGGGTCGCCTCCGCCATCGCGCGCGCCATCGGCGCGGGCCGCCACACGGAAGCCGATGCGCTGGTCTTCCACGCTCTGGTGCTGGCTGTGATCATGGGAGCCTCGTTCACCGGTGGCATTCTCGCAGGCGGTCCGGTGCTCTGGCCTCACGCTCGGCATCGTGCCGCTTGAGCGGCGTCTGTTCGCCGACATCCTGAAGGTCGGCCTGCCGACGGCGATCAACGCGTTGCAGAGCAATCTCTGCGTCATCCTGGTGACGGGTGCGGTGGGGCTGTTCGGCACCGCGGCCCTCGCGGGCTATGGGATCGCCGCCCGTCTGGATTACGTGATGATCCCGATCCTGTTCGGCCTCTCCTCGGCCGTGCTGGCCATGCCGGCCAGGGCGCCCGGGCGCGCCGCATCGCCTGGATCGGTGCCTGGATCGGCACCGGCATGACAGAGATGATCGGCCTCGTCGCGGTCATCGCGCCGGGGGCAACCTACCTCGGCATCGTGGGCCTGGTTTACGGGCTGTTCGGCTTCGGCTTCGTCGCCTCGTTCGTGGGCCAGGGCGCCGGCACCATGCTGTGGCCGACAGTTGCCGTCACCGCCCGCCTGATCGTCGCCGCCGGGTTCGGCTGGATTGCGGTCAGGTTCCTGGACGGCGGAATGGGGGCACTCTCCCTGATTGTTGCGTTGTCGTTCGCTGCTTATGCCGCCGTCGCTGCCCTGGTGGTTCAGCCGGCAAGTCCCGATGTCAGCAACATATATTTCCGTGCAATCTAAAAACCGATTCTGAGCGGCCTGAACAGCAACGGATAGGGGCTTCTCCCGTAGATTTCACACCCGTTCCAGCGCCACCGCGATGCCCTGGCCGACGCCGATGCACATGCAGGCCAGCGCGGTGCGTCCGCCGCCGAGTTGCAGTTCCAGCGCCGCCGTGCCGGTGATGCGCGCGCCCGACATGCCGAGCGGATGGCC
>CAIMEK010000287.1 GCA_903839965.1 uncultured Acetobacteraceae bacterium
GGGTCAGCGCCGAGATGATGAGCTTCGGCGGTACCGACCTGCTGGGCCTGTCGGCGCGGCAGCGTCGCCAGGTGGTCGGCAAGGACATGGCGATGGTGTTCCAGGAGCCGATGTCCAGCCTCAATCCCTGCTATCCGGTGGGCTGGCAGATCGCCGAGTCGTTGCGCACCCATAACGCCGTGCCGAAGCACCGCGTGCGCGAGCGGGTGGTGGAACTGCTCGACCAGGTGGGCATTCCGGCGCCGGCCACCCGGATGGGGGCGTTCCCGCACCAGCTTTCCGGCGGCATGAACCAGCGCGTCATGATCGCCATGGCGATCTCCTGCAATCCCAAGCTGCTGATCGCCGACGAGCCCACCACGGCGCTCGACGTGACCATCCAGAAGCAGATCCTCGACCTGCTGATCGACCTGCAGCGCCAGCGCGGCATGGGGCTGGTGCTGATTACCCACAACATGGGCGTGGTGGCGGAGACGGCGCATCGCGTGCAGGTCATGTACTCCGGCCAGATGGTGGAGGAGCAGCCCACCGACGCGCTGTTCGCGGCGCCCCGCCACCCCTACACGTCGGCCCTGCTCGACGCGCTGCCCGAGCGCGCGCTCGGCCGCCGCCGCCTGCCCACGATCGCCGGCGTGGTGCCCGGCATCGACGACCGCCCGCAGGGCTGCCTGTTCAATCCGCGCTGCAGCTATGCCGACGACCGTTGCCGCTCCACGCGTCCGGCGCTGACCAGCGAGGCCGGCAAGAGCGCCCGCTGCCACTACCCCTTGAACACGCCCGCCGCTGCCGGGGCGCAGCCATGACCGTGCTGATGGAAGGGCGGGATCTGCGTCGCCACTACCCGGCCGGCAGCGGCATGTTCGCCAAGAAAGGGGTGATCAAGGCGATCGACGGGGTTTCGTTCCAGCTCCACGACGGACAGACGCTCGCCGTGGTGGGCGAGTCGGGCTGCGGCAAGTCCACGCTCGCCCGCATGGTGACGCTGATGGAGGCGCCCACCGCGGGCGAGTTGCTGATCGACGACAAGCCGACCTCCAGCGCCGGGGAAGCGGAACGGCGGCGGCTGCGGCTCAACGTGCAGATGGTGTTCCAGAATCCCTACGGCTCGCTGAACCCGCGCAAGACCATCGGCTCCATCCTGGAGGAGCCGCTGGCGTTGAACGGGCGCGGCGACAGGCGCGCCCGCGAGCAGGCCGCCCGCGCCATGATGGATCGCGTCGGCCTGCGTCAGGACCAGTACGGCCGCTATCCGCATATGTTCTCCGGCGGCCAGCGCCAGCGTATCGCCATCGCCCGCGCGCTGATGCTCAACCCCCGCGTCGTGGTGGCCGACGAGCCGGTTTCCGCGCTTGACGTGTCGATCCAGGCGCAGGTGCTGAACCTGATGATGGACCTGCAGGAGGAGTTCCGCCTCGCCTACATGTTCATCAGCCACGACCTCAGCGTGGTTCGCCTGATCGCCCGCGAGGTGCTCGTGCTGTATTGCGGCCGGCCGGTGGAGCACGGCCCCAAGGAGAGCGTGTTCGAACGGCCGCGCCACCCCTATACGCGCGTGCTGCTGGCCGCGACTCCCAGCGTCGACCCGCGCCACCGCCGGCAGAGCATTGCGGTGAAGGGCGAATTGCCGTCGCCGCTCAATCCCCCGGTCGGCTGCGCGTTCGCGTCGCGCTGCCAGTACGCCACCGACCGGTGCACGGTGGAACGCCCGCTCTGGCGCGAAGTGGACCGACAGATGGTGGCCTGCCATCATGCCGAAACGGTGTGATCCCGCCGGGGCTGGCCCGCTCCGGCCCCATGACGTATCCTTGCGGACGGCCGGAACCCGCGAATCCGCCTGCGATCCGGACCGGTCGGACTGCACGCAAAGGGTCGCATGCTGATCTTCACCTACGTAGCGTGGGCCATCATCGCGATCGGCGCTCTGGTGACCGCGGTCGGGCTTGTCTATGCCGTCAAGTACGAGGCAGCCACCCGCTTGCCGCCGGAAAGCGAGGAGGACGAACACCTGCGCCACCACCTGGGCACCATGGCCGCCAGCGTGACCATCGTCGGGTTGCTGCTGTGCGGGGTGGGCGTGCTGTTCAAGTAGCCATGAACGGCGGGCGCGGGCGGTCGCCGAGCAGGCCGGCCAGCACGGGTTCGATCAGCCCGGCCAGGCGCGCCAGCGCGGCGGCGGTGGGGTGGAGCGGCGGCGCCGGCGGAACCAGCAGCGGATCGTAGAACAGCGCGCGGTCGAAGCGTCCGCCCGGGGCGAACAGCGGGGCCGGGTCGATGAAGCTCACCGGGCCGCCGGGGCGGAAGCGGGCGGCGAGGTCGCGGTTGATCGCCAGCGTGGTTTCGCTCGCCCAGGCCGAACGCTCGCTCGGCAGCACGCCCAGCAGCAGCACGCCCGCGCGCGGCAGCCGTCGCTGCACCTCCTCCACCACGGCGACGATCCCCGCCACATCGTCCCCGGCCGGCCAGTGCAGCCGGCCCAGGTTGTTGGCGCCGATCAGGATGACCGCGGCGCGGGGCGCGATGCCGTCCGCCTCGCCGTTGCGCAGCCGCCACAACAGATGGCAGGTGGCGTCGCCCGTGAAGCCCAGGTTCACCGCGTTGCGCGCGCCGTAGTAGTGGCGCCACGCCGGCTGGAAGTCGCGCCAGGGCGGCGGACCGGCGCTTTCCCAGTTCTGCGTGATGGAATCGCCGAGCAGCACCAGATCGACGCGGCGGGAGCGCAGTTCCGCCAGCTTGGCCGCGTGGCGCTGCCGCCACCACGGCGCGTCGAGGCGCGCGATCGGGGTCGCGGCGAGCGGCGCCTTCGGCGCGGCGCCCGCCAGCAGCCCGGCACCCGCCAGCAGCCCGCGCCGGCCGATCACGGATGGGCGTGCCGCAACGCCTGGTCGAGGTCGGCGTAGAGGTCGGCCGGGTCCTCGATGCCCACGGACAGGCGCAGCAGGTCGGGCGGGCAGGGGGTGCCGGGCCCCTCGATGGAGGCACGGTGCTCGATCAGGCTTTCCACGCCACCCAGAGACGTGGCGCGTTTGAACAGTTCCACCGCCGCCGCCGTGGCGATCGCCGCGCTCTCGCCGCCGCGCACACGGATGCTCAGCATGCCGCCGAACCCGCCCTGCATCTGCCGCCGCGCGATGTCGTGGCCGGGATGGCTCGGCAATCCCGGATACAGCACGTCGGCAACCCAGGCGTGGTTGGCCAGCCGGGTGGCCAGTTCCATCGCACTGGCGCAGGCGGCCTGCACCCGCAGCGGCAAGGTGCGCATGCCGCGCAGCAGAAGAAACGCCTCCAGCGGACCGAGGATCTGCCCGAGCATGGAGCGGTTGCGCCGGATGCGGTCCCAGAACTCGCCGGTTGCCGCGGTGGCCAGCGCGCCGGCGATGACGTCGGAATGGCCGTTCAGGTACTTGGTCGCCGCGTGCATGACCAGGTCGGCGCCGAGCGCCAAAGGCCGGGTCAGCAACGGCGTGGCGCAGGTGGAATCGACCGCCAGCAGGGCGCCGGCCCCATGCGCGATGGCGGCGGCGGCGGCGATGTCGGTGATCGACCACAACGGGTTGGCCGGCGTCTCCAGCCAGACCAGCTTCGTCATGCCGGGCTGCACCGCCGCGCGCAGCGCAGCGAGGTCGGTGGTGTCCACGGTTTCGATCCGCAGGCCCCAGCGCACCGCGTCGGTGAGCAGCCAGTTGCGCATGGCCCAGTACATCACCTTCGGGATCACCACATGGTCGCCCGGCGCGAGGGCCAGGAACACCGCGGTCGCGGCCGACATGCCGGACCCCAGCACCATGGCGGCCGAAGCGCCCTCCAGCGCGGCAATCACCGCCTCGGCCTCGCGCACCGTCTCGTTGTCGGCGCGGCCGTAGACGTTGCCACTGCGATACTGGTTGTCGGGATCGCGCAGGAATGTGGTGCTGACATGAATCGGCGGCACCACCGCCCGGCTGGCTTCGTCAATGCGCCCAAGCGCCTGAGCGGCGAGCGTGCGCGGGGACCAACGTGCATGTGTCATGCCCCCATGATCGGGCCACGGGCCGGCGACGGCAAGGCCAGGGGCTTCGCCCCATAGGCGCGGAGATAAAAGAAATATCCTTTCTTGTCAGTTGGTTGGATTTCCCGACACGTCCCAGGACGGATGGCTGGCCCCGATGGGCCGAACTCCGGCCCAACTTTCCATATCCCAAGCCTGCGGCTGCTGGA
>CAIMEK010000288.1 GCA_903839965.1 uncultured Acetobacteraceae bacterium
CATCTGGAGCCGCCGCTCACGGTTGACAGCATTCACGACCGGCTCAAGCAGGTCCGGCAAGGGGCGAGCAATTGGGCCATCGGCGATCCCCCGCCGGCTTTTGTGGAAACCCTGGCAAAGCTCCGCCGCCGCGGCAAAGCAGCAAACATTTGGGAATGCCTGGAGCTCATGCAACGCCTGGGCACCGCCCTGCAGGGCGTGAGCCCGGGAGCCGCCACCAACCCGCAGCTCACCCAGCCATGACGTCTGATCGGCTGGGAGTGGCGCGCCTGACGCTGGCATCCCTAGTGAGCATCGTCTGCTGGAGTTCAGGGGCGCTAATTTTTCAGGGCGAGGTGTAGAAAGGGTGTAGAAAGGTCAAGCGGTAGTTCGGGCAACTACATTCTCAAATTGTTGCTAGTTGCGCTGCCAGACTATCAACACGATGGGAAGGCAAATAGGAGTTTCCCCCGCCACTGTTCGGCGCGACGCGCTCCTCGCCGAGGCGGCCGAAAAGCGGAGCAAAAAGGGCAAGACGCAGCCGGGGCAGGCATCCCCATCGAGATGGCGATCCCGATCCTTCTCCGTCGACTTACCGCTGGTGGATGCGCAAACCGCGCTGGTAATGCACATCCTTACGCCGCGCATGCTCCAAGCGGCCCTGCCGCCGTCGGCAGCGGTTGCAGAATCAGGCCGGTGACGTATGCCTATTTCGATCCGCCTTGGACGCCGCCGTTCCTGCGCCGTAACGAGGTCATGCTGCGGGTTGACCAATAGAGCTCCATCCACACTCCGCGAGACGTTTGGTGAGCCAGCCGCCGCCGATGCTCAGGACGGTGACGATGGCGTAGATGGCTACAAGGGGAAATCCACGGGATTAGGGTGTTGGTCGAGGATCGGCTTGAGCAGCGAGAGAAGCTGGCGGTCCATGTAGTTGATCGTCGTGGCAAAAAACAACAGGGCGCAAACGATCCAGCGGAAATGGCCAGGGGAATTGTTTGTTTCTATCGAGGAAGAGTGATCACGCATCGGTAGAACTGTTTTTGGTATGGGAGAGCGTTAGGGTGGGTGAGAATGATCGGGCTTCCGGTTCCTGTCACCGGCGATCCCTCGTTGATCCAGATGCCCGAGGCAAGATCATCCTTGCGTTGGAGCTGGTAGGTGGCGCCGAGAAGGGACGTTACGGTGACCGTGATGTCGTTCCCGATGGTTTGGATCCTGATGGCCGGGGGAGACGGCAGCGCTGCAACCGCCGGTGCATCGAAGCTTTCCCCGAAGGCGTTGACGGCCGAGACTGTATAGTAGTAGAGCGCCCCGGATGCCAGGACAGAGGAATCGGTGAAGGCGGCATCGGTGAGGCCGGATGCCACGGTGGAGAACGACCCTGTGGCGCTTGTCGAACGCTTGACGCTGTATGTTTGCGCTCCCGGATTCGCATCCCATGTCAGGCCGGGGCCTGATGAGTTCAATCCGGATACGGCATAGGGGGCTGCAAACGGGACAGGCGTCGTGACATGATCGAATGTGGCGGTGGCGAGGGATGCGCTGTCGAAGCCGCTCGTGGCTAGTCCGGAGAAAAGACCTGGCGCCATCGGGATCGTCACCGGCGAGCCAACCGGAGTCCAATGGACGCCATCCGGGCCGCAGAATGCGGAGATGAGATCGCCCGCTCTTACGAGCTTGAGCCAGACCGGCGCGTTGCCGGCTGCCGTGCCGCCGGTGACAGAAGTCGCGGCATAGTTTGACCGGTATTCGAAACGGATACCCGAACCCG
>CAIMEK010000289.1 GCA_903839965.1 uncultured Acetobacteraceae bacterium
ACCGGGCCTCAGGCCAAACCCCCCTTGCCCAAGCTAACAACCGTGAATGGCCATCGCGTCCTGATAGACCCTTCCAGCGGCAAGATCACTCACGACCTTGGGGCGGCAAGCGAAGTTCGCACCACCACTCGCGAAACCCCGATAACCGACGCGAACGGCACGGTTCATATCGAGCGCCTGACTTCGGTATCAGTGCCCGGGATGGGCCAGGTTAACGTAGATGACGATTCCGCCCAGCAGCCCCTATTACAACGTCACCTACGTGGAGGTTTATAACGCGACGCCGGTGGCGGTGACCTACGGCTACACGGCCGGCTACGCCATGGGCTTCGTCAGCGCCGGCGTGCTGGTGTACGGCACCGGCTACTATTATCCGCCGGTGATCGTGCCGGGTCCGCTGCCGATCTTCCTGCCGTACCCTTGCACCTATGCCGGCAACATCTGGTACAATGGCTCGACCGGCGCCTGGGTGCGCGGCGGCTCGGTCTGGGGGCCGTATTACGGCGCTTCGGGCGCCCGCACCTACAACCCCTCCACGGGCGCCTGGGGACAAGGCGGCGCGGTCTGGGGCCCGAATGGCGGTGCCGGCGCGTGGTCTTCCTACAACCCGGGCAACGGTTCGTATGCGCACGGCAGCGCCGCCTGGAGCAACGGCAGCGGCACCGCCAACGGCAACTTCTACAACGCGCGGACCGGCGTCAGCGGGTCCACGAACCAGAACTGGAATGCCTACAGCCGTTGGGGATCGAGCACCTTCTCGGGGCCCAACCAGACCGTGAATACGCAAAGCCGCGGCAACGCCAATGGCTCCGCCGGCTCGTTTCAATCCTCGACGGGTGCGGAGGGCGCGGGCTACCACAACCGCGCCACCGGCAACAGCGGCGGCGCCGTGAAGACGTCGAACGGCGACATGTATGCCGGGCGCGACGGCAACGTATACCAGAAGACCGACAATGGCTGGTCGAAGTGGAACAACGGCGGCTGGCAGCCGGTGAACCCGCCGAAGCCGTCGGACTCCACGACAAGGCCCACCGCCAACAGCAACACCAATCGCCCGCAGTCCGGCACTGCGCCCGGGCGATCCGCCAACCTGGACAGCGGCAGTTGGAACCAGTTGCAGCAGGACCGTGTGGGCCGCGACTACGGCGGCGGCCAGCGCGAGTTCGGGCAACGCGAGGGCGGTCAGTTCGGCGGCCGCTCCGGGGGCGGTGGCCGCTTCAGGCGCTAATTCTTCCGGGGGGAACAAAATGTTCGGAGGAAGCAGACTGTGGACGCTTGCATGCACTGGCCTGGGGCTGGCGTTGATGCTATGCCCGGCGATGGCGTAACAACCCAGCCAGGCCCAGGTCAACGCGATCAAGCAGGACTGCCGTGCCGACTACCCGACGTACTGTTCCGGCGTGCCGAACGGTGGCTCCGCCGCCTTGCAATGCCTGCAGCAGAATGCAGGCTCGGTTTCGGCGCCATGCCGGCAGTCGTTGAGCGCGCTGAACGGTGGTTCGGGGCCGGCACGGCCCCTCTCGCGACGGCTCGGCCGCCCGGACCGGCCATGTCGCCACGTCAGGAGGCAGCCATGCTGCGGTCTAAATGCGGGTGCGACGATCGCGCTTGCTGCCGAGGGCTCGCATGGGGCGGCGGGCGGGCGCTGACCTGCCTGCAGAGCCACGAGTCGCCGCTTTCCCCCGCCTGCCAGTCGGCACTGCTTGTCATGCGACAAAGGCCATGAGAAGAGACCGTCCTCCGATTGCCGCCGTACTGGTTGGTGCGGCGGTCCTGTTGCTGGCCGACTGCGGCGAGCAGAACAGCTTCAAGCCGCCGCCGCCTCCGGAAGTGGGCGTCTCCCACCCGGTCTCCCGCTCCGTGATGCCGTACATGGAGGAAACCGGGAACGTCACGGCCTTCAACTCGGTCGTCCTGCAGGCGCGGGTTCAGGGTTTCATCCAGAAAATCGCCTACCAGGACGGCGCGGAAGTAAAAGCCGGCCAGCAGCTCTTTGTCATCGAGCCGGCGCCGTTCCAGGCGAAGTACCAGCAGGCGCAGGCGGCGGTCGCATCGGCGCAGGCGCAGTTGGTGCAGTCCGAAGCGGAGTACCGCCGCCAGAGTTCGCTGGGAACCAGGGATTTCGCCTCGCAGGCCACGGTAGACCAGGCGCGTGCCAAGCGTGATTCCGACCAGGCCAACCTGGCCAGCCAGCAGGCCGGCCTGGTGCTGGCCGGAATCAATCTCGGCTACACCAGCGTCACCGCACCGTTCGATGGCGTGGTTTCCGCCCACCTCGTCTCGATGGGCGAGCTGGTCGGCGTGTCCGGCCCGACCAAGCTGGCCACGATCGTGCAGATCTCTCCGATCTACGTGAACTTTACGGTCTCTGAACCGGACGTGCAGCGCATCCGGCAGGGGATGGCGAAGGCCGGGCTCACGCTGGCGGAGATCGGCAAGATCGAAGTCGAGATCGGGCTGGCGGCGGAGCCGGGTTTTCCGCATCGCGGCGTGATCGATTACGTGGCGCCCAATGTGGATCCCGGGACCGGCACGCTGGCGGTGCGTGCGGTGCTGGAGAACAAACCGGAGGTGCTGCTGCCCGGCTACTTTGCCCGGGTTCGCGTTCCGATCGACCGCGCGCCGCGGACCGCGATGCTGGTTCCCGCCAGTGCGATCGGATCCTCCCAGGCCGGCACCTACGTGCTGGTGGTGGACAAGGACAATGTGGTCCAGCAGCATCCCGTCCAGGTCGGCCAGGTCGAGGGTCCGTTGCGCGTGATCGAAACCGGATTGCAGGCCGAGGACCAGGTGGTCGTCTCCGGTTTCGCGCGGGTGGTGCCGGGCGAAAAAGTGGCGCCGAAACCCACGACGATACCGGACAGCTGAGCAGCCCATGATTTCCCGGTTCTTCATCGACAGGCCAGTGCTGGCGAACGTACTGGCGATCCTGTTCGTGCTGATCGGTTCCGTCGCGCTGTTCCAGCTGCCGGTGGCGCAGTACCCGGACGTGACGCCGCCCACCGTGATCGTTTCCACGCGTTATCCGGGGGCCAATGCCGAGACGCTGATGAACACGGTCGCGCTGCCGATCGAGCAGTCGGTGAACGGCGTGGACCGGATGATCTACATGCAGTCCACCAGCACGTCGGACGGCGCCTATGCGCTGACGGTGACGTTCGAGATCGGCACCGACCTGAACTACGCGCAGGTGCTGGTGCAGAACCGCGTTTCCGGCGCAATGGCGCAATTGCCGCAGTCCGTGCAGGCCCAGGGCGTGCAGGTGCAGGCCACATCGCCCTCCATCCTGCAGATCGTGACGATCACTTCGCCGGACAGCAGTCGCGACAGCCTGTTCCTGTCGAACTATGCGACGCTCAACCTGCTGAACGAACTGGCGCGCGTTCCGGGTGTCGGCAATGTCAACGTGTTCGGCGTCGGCCAGTACGCCATGCGCATCTGGCTCGACCCGCAGGCCCTGCAGGCGCGCGGGCTGATGCCGCAGGACGTCATCCAGGCCGTGCAGGCGCAAAGCCAGCAGGTCGCCGGCGGGCAGCTCGGCGCCCCTCCGGCCCCGCCCGGCCAGGACTTCCAGTACACCGTCAACGTGCCCGGACGGCTGGCGGACCCGGTGGCATTCGGCGCCATCATCGTGAAGTCGCAGAATGGCGCGACCACCCGGCTGTCGCAGGTGGGGCGGGTGGAGCTGGGGGCGCAGACCTATTCGCAGGCGTTCCTGGTCAACGGCAGCAACGCCGCGGGATTGGCGATCTCCCTGACCCCGGAGGCGAATGCGCTGCAGGTGGGCAACCTGGTGCGCGCCAAGATGGCAACCCTGGCGCGCGCCTTTCCCTCCGGCATTACCTATGCGATCCCGTTCGACACGACCGCCTTCGTCAACGCCTCGATCCACGAAGTCTACCGCACCCTGATCGAGGCGGCCGTGCTGGTGCTGAT
>CAIMEK010000290.1 GCA_903839965.1 uncultured Acetobacteraceae bacterium
AAGCACCCCCGGCCAGGGCACCACCGCCCGCATCACCCTCCCGCTGGCGGAATGACGGTTCAAGGTTCAGCGATGAGCTGCTCGCCTTGACACCGCCGGAAGCTTGCGCTACGCTACCGCCTGGACAAATACGCCCCAGGAGGCTCGCATGAACCTGACCGTCGGTCCGTCCGGCGCCGATTTTATCGGCAGTACGCATCTCGTCATCCAGGGTGCGCTCGACCGCGCCGGCGCGCTGGGCGGCGGTACCGTCACGCTGCTGCCAGGCGTCTATACGCTGGGCAACGGCATCTATATCCCGCGCAACGTCAACCTCATCGGCGCGGGCGCGGAGACGATCCTGCGCAAGGCCGACGGCTGGGAAGTGCCGCTGTGGGAAGACGGCGACTGGGGCGACGTGTGGGCATGCAGCAAACCGCTGCCGCCGCTGGCAATCGGCGACGGCGTCACCGTCAGTTCGACGCGCGGCTGCGGCTTCTACGCCACCGTCGGCGCCGTGCTGGAGATCGAAGGCGACTCGGTGCGCATCAACCGGCGCTTCACCGCCGACTTCATGGTCAGCGACAACGCTACCCTCGCCAAAGTCTACCCCTTGGTGGCACTGGAAGAGGCGGGCAATTCGACCATCAGCGACTTCGTCATCGACGGCAACGCCGCCAACAATCCGCGCATGAACGGCTGCCGCGGCGGCGGAGTGTGGGGCCTGTTCTCCCCCAACGTCACCGTCGCGCGCATCACCATCCGCAACTTCCACGGCGACGGCATCAGCTTCCAGCAGTGCCACGACTGGGTGGTGGAAGACTGCGTCGTCGAGGACTGCCTGGGCGGCGGTTTCCATCCGGGCTCCGGCTCGCAGCGCCCGATCATCCGCGATTGCACCGCGCGCCGCAACGCCGGCTGGGGCCTCTTCGTCTGCTGGCGCGTGAAGCACGGGCGCTTTGAGCACAACCTGCTGCAAGCCAACCAGGCCGGCGGCTTCTGCATCGGTCACAAGGACACCGACAACCTCATCCAGGAAAACCGCATCCTCGACAACGCCGGGCCGGGCATCTACACCCGCAACGAGACCTTCCTGATGGCCCCGCATCGCGGCCATTACGCGCTCAACGTGCTGCGCGGCAACAACGGCGGCGGCCCGCAGGTGGTGCTCGACGGCGAAGTCCATGACCTGGTCTTCGTCGACAACGAGTATGACGCGCAGGCTCCGCGCTTCCAGGTCGGCGACAAGGTCGTCAACGCCCGCCTCGAAACGCCGGTCGCCGTGTGAGCCAGGTTGACGCTCGCTCACCCCTGCTATACAATGCCGGTATCCCGCGAACAATAGGTGGCAGTGGTGTTGCGTCGTTTGATCGGACTGGCATTGATGCTGGCGGTGGCGCCGGGCATGGCGGTGACTTTCCGCCTGCTGGTGCTGGGCGACATGCACGGGTATCTGAAGGGACGCCCGGTGGACGGATGGCTGCGCGGGAGCGCGCCGGCCATGTTCGCCTACTGGAAGGCACACGAGGATTTCGCCCCCGGCAAATTCCTGGTGCTGAGCACCGGCGACAACATGACCGGGACGCCGATGTCCACGCTGCTGGAGGGGGAGCCGGACATCGACGTGATGAACGCGATGGGCTTCAGCGCCAGCGCACTCGGCTCGCACGAGTTCGACTTCGGCCGCGGGCAGTTGCTGCGGCTGGTCGCCCAGGCGAAATTCCCCTTCCTCGCCGCCAACCTCACCAATCCGGACGGCACCCCGCCGGAAGCGGCGAAACCCTATATCCTTGTCGAAGCGCAGGGCGCCAAGCTGGCGATTATCGGGCTGATCAACCGCGCGCAGACCAATACCGGCCTGCTGAAGATCGGCGCCTATACCGACGCGGTGCGCCAGTGCGCCGCCGACATCCGCGCCAAGGGCGCGCAGGGGATCGTCATCATCGGCAACCTGAACGTTGCCGAAGAGGTGGCGCTGGCACGCGAGCTGCAGGACTTGCATCTCCTGGTCATCGCCGGCAACGCCCAGCATGACACCGGCCAGCAATATCTGCCGGACACGGAAACCTGGCTGGTCAGCACCGGCGACCGCTGGGCTTCCTACAGCCGCATTGACATCGAGGTCGATCCCGACGGCAGCGCACGCGTGGACGGCGTCAAG
>CAIMEK010000291.1 GCA_903839965.1 uncultured Acetobacteraceae bacterium
GGCAGCCGCTCGATGACGGCGGACACCACGCTCTGGTTCAGCACCAGCGAGGTGCCGAAATTCCCGTGCGCCAGTTGTCCCAGCCAGATAAAGAGCTGTTCGGCGATCGAACGGTCGAGGCCAAGTTGCGCCCGGATGCGTTCAACCGCTTCCACCGGCGCGTCCGGGCCGGCGATCACCACCGCCGGATCGCCGGGCAGCAGATGCATCAGGAAGAACGTCAGCACCGCGACAACCAGGATGACGGGCACCGCCCGGATCAGGCTGCCGAGAACCGGGCGAAACATGCCGGTGGCCGGCGCTAGTCGCGCCAGACCCCCCAGAATCGGATATTGTACCAGGCTGTCAGGTCATGCACCTTGGGGCTGGCGATATTGATCGCGCCGTAATCGCCGACCTTGAGGAAATACGCCTGGTCGAAGACGCGCTGTTGCACCTCCGCCCAGGCCTTCTGCCGCCCGGGCAGATCGAGCGACTCGAACACGCGCCGATACGCATCCTCCAGCACGGTGTCGCCGCGCATCTGCGGGATGGTGAGGATGAAGGGGCGCCATTGCTGCGGGCCGAGCAGCGGCTGCGAGCAGAAATTGGTCAGGCTGATGTTCCAGCCGCCCTCGCCGCTCATGCGGTCGTTGGAGTTCTTGTTCCAGTCGACCGGCTGGACCTCGACGTTCATGCCAGCGGCCTTCAGATGCTCGGACAGCACCAGCGTCGCGTTGAGGTGCCACGAGTAGGTCGGCGTGGTCTGCAGCACGATCTTCTCGCCGTGATAGCCGGCCTGCTGAAGCAGCGCCTTGGCTTTGGCGGTGTCGTTCACGTCGTAATGGAAATTCGGGTTGCCGGGCGTGAAGTACGGCGTGCCGGGGTAGGAGAGCTGCCCGTTGCGTTTCGAGACCTCCCCGAGCGCCTCCATGATGTCGTCCACGCCCATCGCCGCCTGCACGGCCTGGCGGACAAGCAGGTTGTTGGTCGGCACGTTCTGCGTGTGCTGGAAGAACACCTGCTGGCAGCCCGGAAAGACCTGCTGCACCTGCATGCCGGGCTGGCCGGCGACCCGCTTGGACAAGCTCAGGGGGATTTGCGACGTCACGTCCGCGCCGCCCGATTGCAGGGCGGCGATCCGCGCGTTGGGCTCCGGCACGATGTTGTAGCGCACGGCGTCGAGATAAACGGTCTTCCTGCCGGCGTAGCCATCCAGGCCCTGAGCCGACGGATCGACGGAATAGCCGTCGAAGCGCCGCAGCGTGAGATGGCTGTCCTTCATCCACTCGCCCAACCGCAGCGGGCCGGTGCCGATGACGTCGGCCGCTCCTGCCGCCTTGTCCTTCTGCTCGGCCGGGAGGATCGAGAATGGATAGGACGGCGTCTTCAGCACGTCCAGGAACAGCGCATTCGTCCCTTTCAAGCGGATCACGAACGTATAGGGGTCGGGGGTTTCGTAGCCCTCCACACCCGACAGCGCCACGGCATTCGGGCTTACCGCCTGGTAGCGCTGGAACGACGCCAGCACATCCGCCGCCGTCATTTCCTTGCCGTTCTGGAACTTCACCCCGTGGCGCAACGTGAAGGTGAACCGGCGCGCGTCCGGACTCACTTCCGCCCGCGAGGCCAGCGACGGCCGGGCGGTGTAATCCTCGCCGAGCGCCACCAGCGATTCATAGATCTCGTTGACGACTTCGATCTCGACCGTGTTGTTGATCACGTAAGGATCGAGCGTCCGCGGTCCGGACGAGAAGGCATACACCAGGCTGCCGCCTGACTTCGGCTCGGCGACGGCGTTCCGTGCCAGCCCAAGCACCGCCACGATCGCCAGACCCGCGACGCACGCGCAACCGAGACGTTGCACCTGAACGTTGTTCATGAGCGCCTCCTGGCGGCCGGTTCGTTGCGTCCGGCTTGTAGCGGACTCTCGACGCTCCGGCCATTCCCAGTCAATAGCCGATCGCTACGTTCCGGGCCCGGGCAATGCACGCGAAGATCAGGACGGCGGGGCGCGGATCGACGGTGTTCCCGGCGCGTTCGGTGAAGGCGGGTGCAGGTCCGGCGCGCCCCTTGCGCGACGCGCGGAGCCTGGCCTTGCTTCACGCGTGCAGTACCCGTTTGGCCTGCGGCGCCAGTTCGGCCACGCGATCCGCCAACGGGGCGACGTCGGCGCCGGGGCAGATCTGCACCAGGTCGAGGTCGCCGCCGCACGCCGCAAGATACTGCTCCAGCGACGCGTAGCGCGGCGGCCGCACCACCTCGATGCCGCGCCGGCGCAGCAGTTCGCTGTCCTTCGCCTCGCCGGTCGCGGCGAAGCTCACCCGGTAGCCGAGCTGCCGCAGCGCCAGCATCTGCGCCAGGGTGGCGTCGTCGGGGCGCGGTAGCGCGCTGTCGATCACCAGCGCATGGCCGGCGGGCTCGCTTTGCGGCGGGGCGGACAGCAGGCAGCGCTGGCGCAGGCGGCGCGCATCCTCGTCCTGCAGGCCGATGTCGGGCACCGGCGCGGGCTCCGGGGCGGCCTCGTCGGGCGCCCACGCGGCAACCGCCAGCGGTTGGTAGAGCACCTGCCGGCCGCGCCCCTGCAGGCGCAGGCAAAGGTCCATCGTGGCGTGCGTGGCGTCGGCGAAGCCGGGGGCGAACCCGCCGGCCTGGAGCATCATGTCGCGCCGCAGCGCCACCGCGACGTCGCCGAATCCGTGCACGGGGCGGAGGAAATCGTGTTCGCAATCGTCGGCCGCGGCCAGCCGGCCGGGGTCGCGCAGGCTGCCGTCGGCCCCGAACACGATGCCGGCGTGGTGCAGCCGGCCGTCGTCGCGCACGATTTTCGCGCCCACCACGGCGGCCTCGGGCACGTCGTCGAAGGTGGCGATAATCTCGTCCAGCCAGCCCGGCGCCACCCTGATCTGCGGCGCCAGGTAGGCGACCACCGCGCCGCGCGCACTCGCCGCCACCGCGTTGCGCGCGGCCATCCTGCCATCGGCGGCGGCCACGCGGCGGTACTGCAGGTTGCGCACCAGGGCGGGCAGCAGGGCGGCCTCGCCGCCCAGCGCGCCGTCGTCGAGCAGCACGATGTCCGCGCGCGCGTCGGCGGCGGCTTCGTGCAGCGCCGCCAGGCAGCCGTGGATCGTCTCCGCCGAGGCGCCGGCATCGATGCACAGGGTGGCCAGCGGCGCCTCGGGAACTGCCAGCACGAGCGGGGCGAGGCGCGCGGCGAGGCCATCGACGGCAGCCTTCAGGCCGTCGTCGGGGGCCTTGCCTTGCCCCAGCGCCTGGAAGAACGCCGCGACCGTTACGAACAGTTCGCGCGCGGCCCGGTCCTGTCCGCTGGCCTGCTGCCGGCGGCCCAGTTCCTCGATCTGCCCGCGCAGCAGGCGGATCTGCAGCTCCAGGTCCTGGATGCGCTCCTCGACCACGGCCAGCCGCCCGGCACGGATCAGGATTGGATCGCCGAGCACGGAAGCTGTGCCGCGCTCGCGCACGGTGACGCGCAGCACGCCCTTCTCGGCCAGGCTCGACCACGGCAAGGCGAACGAGAAGCCGTGGTTGCCCTCGCCGATGCCGGCCTCGCGCAGGTCGGCGCGGAACTCCGCCGCCCGCGTGCCGCCCACCGGCTCGTCGTCGACCAGGATGACGAGATCCACCGGCTCGTCCGGCGTGTCCGGGTACCAGCACCAGCCCGACACCCAGCCGTCCCGGGTGACCCGGTCGAGGTTGCCCTGCAGCACGCGCGGCGCGGCCGGGGGCTGCTGTTCGCCGTTCCACGTGACCGCCAGGGTGGCGCCGATCTGCCGCGGCGGGCAGCGTCAGCGCCACGGAATGCGCGCCGTCGCCCACGCCGGCGCCGAGCAGGTCGGGGCGCGGCTGGTCGCAGAGCGCCCGCGCCACCTCGACGCCGTCGATCGATATGCCGATCTCGCGCCGCAGCGCGGGTTCGGCCGACGACCAGCACCAGGCGATGACCGTGCCGTCGGGATGCACGGCGTCGAGGTTGCCGCTCAACGGCAGCGCCTCGGGCTCGGCCGGCCCGTGCGTGGCACGGTGGCGTTTGCCGGCGCCCGATTTCGGTTCCACCGTCATTTCCGCGACCTCCGGGCGCCGAATGGCAGCATGCGGGTCTGCCGCAGCATAGGTCAGGCCGGGGCCGACGTCACGGCGTCGGAACAAGCCGGGACCAGCACGGGCTCGAGAAAAGCGGCCAGATCGCCACCGGGAAACAGCAGGCCGCGCACGCCCGCCGCCGCGGCGGCCTGCATGTCGGTTTCGCTGTCGCCGATCATCACCACCCTGGCCGGGTCGAGCTCCCAGGCGCGGATCAGGTCCAGCAGCATGCCGGGGGCCGGCTTGCGCCAGTCGCTGGCGCGGCGATAGGCCGCCACCTCGGCCGCGGGATGGAACGGGCAGGCGCGCCAGTCGTCGAGCGTGCCGCCGTGGGCGCGCAGTTGCTCGCCCACCCAGCGCATCAGCGCGTGCACCGCCGCCTCGTCGTAGCAGCCGCGCGCCACGCCGGACTGGTTGGTGACCACGAAGACGTGCCAGCCGAGCGTCACCGCCCGGCGCACCGCCGCGAGGGCGCCCGGCATCCATTCGAAACGGTCGCGCGTGCCCACCCAGCCGCGGTCGATGTTCAGCACGCCGTCGCGGTCGAGCAGCAGCGCCGGCCGGTGCAGCCAGGCCGGCAGGTCGCGGCGCGCCCGCGCCAGGTCGGCGGGGATGCCGATATCGACGAAGCCGCCCGAGGCCTCGGTGCCGCGCAGCACGCCTTGCGCGGCCAGCGCCGGCATGATGTCGCGTTCCAGCGAACAGACCGGCGCGATGCGCTCGAGCACGCGCCGGTCGAACAAATAGATGCCGGCGTTGATCAGGCCCGCCACCGGGCCTGCAACGGCGGGGCGTTCGCGGAAGGCGCGCACCACCTCGCCCTCGGTCTCGACCACGCCGTAGCGCGAGGCGTCCGGCAGCACCCGCAGCAGCATCCGGCCGACGACCTCCTCGCCATCGCCGGCGGCGGCGGCCAGCAGCGTGGCGAGGTTGCAGTCGAACAACGAGTCGCCGTTGCACAGCAGGAACCGCGCGTCGAGCCGGTCGCGGGCGTGAAACAGCGCGCCGCCGGTGCCGGCACGCAGCGGTTCCTCGTTGACCGCGATCGACACCGCGCGCGGCAGCGCAGCGGCGATGCCGGCGATGCCCTCGCGCACCCGCTCGGAGAGGTGGCCGGTGAGCAGCAGGAATTCCTCGACGCCGAAGCGGAGGAACTCGCGCAGCAGCCAGGCCAGGAAGGGCCGGTCGCCGCAGGGCAGGAGCGGCTTCGGCGTGGTCGCGGCAAGGTCGCCGAGCCGGCTGCCCAGGCCGCCGACCAGCACGGCGCACTGGCGGATGGTGGCCGGACGCATTTTCACGCCGGCGGGCGCGGGCACAGGTCCCGCTCGACCAGCGAGCAGATGATGTGGGCGGCGATGATGTGGATCTGCTGGGTGATCGCCGTCACCGGCGAAGGCGCCCGCAGCAGCAGGTCGCAGCACGCCGACATCGGGCCGTCCGCACTGCCGGCGAAGCCGAGCGTGGCCAGCCCGCCCTGGCGCGCCGCCTGCAGGGCCAGCACCACGTTGGGCGAGCGGCAGGAGGTGGAAATGCCGAGCAGCACGTCGCCGGGCCGCCCGAGCGCCAGCACCTGGCGTTCGAACACATGGACGAAACCATAGTCGTTGCCGATGGCGGTCAGCGCGGATGTGTCGGTGGTCAACGCCACCGCGGCCAGCGGGGCGCGGTCGTAGTTCATGCGGGAGACGAACTCGGCGGCGATATGCTGGGCGTCGGCGGCGCTGCCGCCATTGCCGGCGATCAGCAGCTTGCCGCCCTGGCGCAACGACGCGGCGATGGCGTTCGACATGGCGAACAGCATGGCGGTGGCGGCGGCGTCGGCGGCGAAGGCCGAGGTTGCCGCGACCGATTGCGCGAGCCAGTCGGCCACGAACCGCTGCTCCGTCTTGTCGTCCACCCCGCCCTCCTGTCGATTCCTCGGCCAGCCTGCATAGTCGCCCGGCGGGCCGGTGACAACGCGCGGCTGGAGTCAGCGCTTGAATGTCGACTCGATCAGGAACAGGTCGGTCAGCACGGTGCGCAGGTGGATGCCGGCGTTGAGGTTGTCGACCACCTGCGAGTCGATGGAGGGGACGGCGAGCGCCAGGCGGACCCCCGCCAGCGCCGGTGCGATGTCGGCCCGCAGCACCGCGACGAAATCGCCCGCCGTGGCGGCCAGCGGAGCCGGCAGCCGGTTCGCCGCGGCCGTGGCGGCGGCCACCATGCCGTTGAGCGCCTCGGCCAGTTGCTGCAGGAAGGCGCGAATGCCGCGGCCGCCGTCGTCGGTTTCCTCCACCACGCCCTGCGCGGCGTAGGCCAGCATGAATTCGTAGGCTTCCTCCACCGCCTCGATGGACTGGGCCAGCGATCGGGGCGCCTGCTCGGTCATGGCGGATCAGGCGCGCGCATCGCGGACGGCCCGCGTCACCAGCCCGGCCGTCAGCGGCAGCTTGAAGCCGTTATAGGCCAGCGGCTGTGCCCCGCGCGTCGCCAGTTTTCCGGCCAGTATCGCCGTCTCCTCGCCGATCGCCCTGCCGACGATCGCCGCTTCCACCGCGGGCAGGCGCCTGGGCACGGCGCTGACGGCGCCGCAGGCGATGCGCGCCCGCGCGATCTGCCCGCCGGCGACCGACAAGGCAGCGGCCACGTTGACCAGCGGGAAATCCCACACCGCGCGGTCGGCCACTTTCTCGAAATAGAAATGCGCGCCGGCCCACGCTTTCGGCAGCCGGATCGACACCAGGATTTCGTCGGGCCCGATGCAGTTCAGGCTGGTGACATCGACCTGGGTGCCGACGAAGAACCGGTCGGCGCCGACCACGCGCTGGGTTTTTGAACTTTGCAGGACCATCTGCGCATCCAGCGCCGCCAGCGCCGGCGCCACGTCGGAAGGGTTCACCGCCACGCAGCGGCCGGCGTCGAACACCGCGTGCTCGCGATTGACGCTTTCCGCCCGGCGGGCGAAGCAGGTGTCGCCGCCGGCGCGATAGCATTGCAGGCCCGAGCGATAGTACCAGCAGCGCGCGTGCTGGGCGATGTTGCCGCCGATGGTGCCGGTGTTGCGGATCTGCGGGCTGGCCACCGCCGCCGCGGCATCGGCCAGCAGGCGGAAGCGGCCGCGCACCAGCGGGTCGCGGTCCAGCGCCGCCAGCGTCGTCAGCGCGCCGATTTCGATGCCCTCGTCGGTTTCGCGGACCCCGGCGAGGCCCTGGATGGCGGTCAGGTCGATAACCGCCCGCGGCCGTTTGATCCGCGCCTTGAACCAGTCCAGGCTGTCGTTGCCGCCGGCCAGCTTCCAGCCGTCGCGGCCGAAACGGTCGAGCAGCCCGAAGGCCTCCTTGAGCCCCAGGGGCTGATAGAGTTCGAAGGCCGGCATCCTGTCGCTGGCGATCATCGTGCCGTTCCCCCCTCAGACCGTATTGACCTGCAACGGCAGGTGCGCCTGCGGCCGGCCGCTCAGGGCATTGAGGATCATGTCCGTCGAGATCGGCGTCCGATTGAAGGTCACCCCGCCGAGCGCATCGGAGATGGCGTTGACCAGGGCGGCGGCGGACGCGCCCATCGGCGGTTCGCCAACGCCCTTGACGCCGACCGGGTTCTGCGGATCGGCCACGTCCAGGGCGCCCCAGCCGATCTGCGCCGGAACGTCCAGCCAGGTCGGCGGCCTGGCCTGGTAGAGCAGCGGCGCCGCCGGAATGCCGAGGGCGGCGTCGTAGACGTGCCGTTCCAGATGCGCCATGCCGATGGCATGCACGGCGGCCCCCTTGATCTGCTGGGCCAACCCCTCCGGGTGCAGCACGGTGCCGCAATCGACCATCGTGATCATGTCGAGGATGTCGAACTTGCCGGTCTCCACATCGAGTTCGATGGCGACGAAGGTTGCCGCGAAGCCGGCGATCAGGCTGGTCTTGGGGAAGACATCCTTGGCGACGCCGACGAGGCCGGTGCCGGCGATGATCGCCAGCGCGTCGCGGGTGATCGGGTGGATGTCGGCGGGCGGCTCGCGGCCGCTGTATCGGCCGCCGAGTTCGATCGCCTTCGCGGCCGCCTGGGCGTAGCTGACGGCCTTCGCCGGGTCGGCCTTGTGGACCACCCGCGCCTCGCCCAGGGTGTAGTCCTCGGCCGCCCCGCCGAGCATCAGCGCGGCGATCTCCAGCAGTTTCCGCCGGGCATCCATCGCCGCCGCGTAGTTGGTGCGCGCATGCGTCGAGGCGGTCTGGCTGCCGCCCTGGCGACTGTTCCACGGCAAGCCGCGGCGGCTGTCGCCGCGTTCGACGATGACGCTGTCCCAGTCGCAGTTGAGCACCTCGGCCGCCACCCGGCAGGTCGCCGCCCAGGAATAGGTGCCGAGATTGCCGACACCGGTGTGCACATGCAGCCGGCCGTCGGGGGTAATGCGCAGCAGGCCGTCGAAGCCGGCGTTGCCGCCCGGGTGAAAGCCCTGGCCGACGCCGACGCCGTAGACCTTGTTGCCGACCCGCTGGCCCGACCGCTTCACCTTGTCCTGCCAGCCGAACACGGCCGCGCCCTTGTCGAGCGCCGCCTTGAGATGGACGCTGCTCACCGACCCCCGCCTGGCGCCTTCGCGGGCGTTGGCGTCGGGGGCATTGATCTGGCGGATCGCGATGCGGTCGAGGCCCAGTTTTCGCGCCGCCTTGTCGATCAGGGCTTCGATGGCCGGCGCCGTCTGGGAAACCCCCGGGCCTCTCTGGTCGCCATGCGGCGGCGTGTTGGTGAACACCGGAATGCCGCGCCAGCGCATCGCCGGCGGCTGGTAGACCATCGACACGTAGTTGGCGGCGGAACGGAAGTCGCCGCCGCTGTTGCCGAGATGCCCGCCGTTCTCCTGCACGATGTAGAGGTCGGCCGCGGTCATCCGCCCGTCGCCGGCAAAGCCCAGCCTGGCATGGCCCTGGAAGGTCGGGCGGGCGCTGCCGATGGCGTATTCCTCAAGCCGGCTGATGCGCAGCATCACCGGGCGGCGCAATTTCCGCGCCAGCAACGGGGCGATCGCGATGGCGGGATAGGCCGAGCCCTTGCTGCCGAAGCCGCCGCCGCAATATTCGCCGATGAACACCAGGTCCCTCGGCGCGATGCCGATGTAGCCGGCGATCTGCGGCACCGCGCCGGTGTGGCTTTGCATCGAGCCGTAGAGATAGCATTTGCCGCCCTGCCAGTAGGCCATGGCGGAGCGGCTCTCCAGGCAGTGATGCGCGATGGCCGCGGTGACGAAGCTTTCCTCGATAATGAGCGCGGCCGCCTTGAACCCGGCCTCCAGGTCGCCGTAGCTCCACTCATCGGCCGGCTTGCCCATCGGCAACGCGGCATCGCCGGCCGCGGCGAAGGCCGCGGCGTCCCACTTCACCGTCTGCAGCTTCACCTCGGGGCCGCCGACATTGCCGCCGGCACGCGCATCCGCGCCGCCCGGGAACAGGCTCTCCAGCGGATCGACGACATGCGCCAGCCGGTCGAATTCGACGATGACCTTCTCCAGCGCATCCGCCGCCGCCGCCTCGGTCACCGCCGCCAGCGCAACGATGGGTTCGCCGACATAGGTCACCTCGCCCCTGGCCAGCACCGGGGTCGACGGCGGCACCACCGGGGGAACATCCTCGGCGGTCAGCACGCCCAGCACGCCGGGCAGCTTCAGCGCCGCCGAGACGTCGATGCGCCGGATCCGCGCATGCGGCAGCGGGCTGCTCAGCAGCTTGCCGTACACCATGCCGTCGGCCTGGAAGTCCGCGGCATAGCGCGCCCGACCGGTGACCTTGGACAGCACGTCCTGCGGAATGAAGTTGCGGCCGATCAGCCTGTATGCCATGCCCCTTCTCCCCGCTACGCCACGTCGGCCCGCGCGGCGCGCAGCACGCCCTTGAGGTAATGGTTGTAGGCGCCGCAGCGGCATAAATTGCCCGCCAAGGCCTGGCGAACCGCATCGGCGGTCGGCTTCGGGTTGACCTTGAGCAGCGCCACCGCCGACAGGATCTGCCCCGGCGTGCAGAAGCCGCATTGCGGCGCCAGTTCGGCGATGAACGCCGTCTGCACCTTGTGCAGTTCGCCGTGCGGACCTTCGAGGCCTTCGATGGTGGTGATCCGCGCGCCCCGCACGCGATGGGTCAGGATGCTGCACGAATACACCGCCACATCGTCGAGCAGCACCGTGCAGGCGCCGCATTCGCCGTGGTTGCAGCCGAGCTTGGTGCCGGTCAGCCCCAGCTTGCCGCGCAACGTCTGCGCCAGGGTTTCCTGCGCCAGCACGTCGACGCGCCGCTTCTGGCCGTTGACGTTGAGCGTGAGCAGTCGCGCCGCCGTCCCGGCCGCCGCCGCGGACCTGGCGCGAAACAGGTAGCCCGAGGTCGAAACGGCCGCGCCCGAGGCAATGACGCCCTTGATGAGGTCTCGCCGCGAGGGAGCCACCGCCAAGGCTTGTTCCACATCGTCTGCCATGGGGCCTCTCCTCGCTTGCGGGCAGGCCGGCATTCCTGCCGGGGAATCCATAGCAAACAGGATGCGGCTTCGCGAACGGCAAAAGAGTGCCGCAGCGCAATCGCCCCGCGGGGCTCGTTATTTCCCGGGAATATCCTGGTCCAGGAAGGCCCGGGTTTCCGCGGCGGCCTCGGCGAGCCCGACCCGGCGCGTCACCACCTCGGGCGGGAACGCCGACAGCAGGCGGGTCGGGGTTTGCCGGTCCAGCAGCACGAACACGCCACGGTCGGCGGCGCTGCGGATCAGCCGGCCGAACGCCTGGCGCAGGCGCAGCCGCACGATGCGGTCGTCGTAGCCGGCGGGGTCGCCGCCGGAGAGATGCACGCGCCGCTCGCGATGCAATATGTCCGGCCGTGGCCAGGGCACCCGCTCGAACACCACCAGCCGCAACGCCCGGCCCGGCACGTCGACGCCGTCGCGCATGGCGTCGGTGCCGAGCAGGCAACTGTCGGCCTCGGTGCGGAAGATGTCGACCAGCGTGGCGTTGTCCATCGGGTCGACATGCTGGGCCAGCAACGGGATGCCGGCCGCTTCCAGGCCGGGCGCGATGCGGGCGTGCACCGCGCGCAGCCGGGCGATGGCGGTGAACAGGCCGAGCCCGCCGCCGCCGGCGGCCAGGAACAGCGCCCGATAGGCCGCCGCCAGCGCGGCGAGGTTGCGCGCATCGACGTCGTTGACCACGAAGGCGCGGGTCTGGGCGGCGTAGTCGAACGGGCTGGCCACCGCCACCCGGATGGCCGCCGAGGGCAGGTGCACGGCGCCCACCCGCGCCTCCGCCGCCGCCCATTCCGCCTCCGGCTCGCCCGCGCCGGTGTCGCGCAGGGTGGCCGAGGTCACCAGCAGCCCCTGCGCGGGCCGGGCCAGGGTGAAGGCGAACGGCACGGTGGGGTCGAGCCAGTGGCGGTGCAGGCCGACATCGACCTCGCGCCCGTCGCGCCGGTCGAGGCGGAGGAACATCACCTGGGTCGGCCGCGTGCCCGGTTCCGGCGGCACGGCGGCGACGCCGTGCAGCATCTCCTGCCAGTCGGTCAGCCGGTCCAGCGCGCGGCGGCGGATCGAGCGGCAGGCCGCCTCGATGCGGTTGCGCATCGCCGCGTCGAGATCCTCCGCCTCGTCGTCGAGCCGCGCCTCGAGCCGCTCCACCAGGATGCGCAGCGGCACGACCAGGCGGGCCAGCGAGCGGCCGAGATCCTGCGCCAGTTCCGCCAACCCCGGCCCGGGCGGGAACAGGTCGCATTCGTCGCTGCTGCGCAGCCCGGGCTCGACCTCCGAGCGGATGCGCGCCAGCACCTGCCGCCGCGCGGCCCGCAGGAACGCCTCCGAGGGGTTCGCCCGGCCGGGCTCGATGCCGCCAAGGTTCGGGCCCGCCAGGTCGGGCGCTTCTTCGTGCAGGCGCGCCGACCAGCCAGCCGGGGGCAGCGCGCGGGCGGCCTGCAAGGCGGCCTCCAGCGGCGTTTCCAGTTCCGGCCGGGCGGCCACCAGCTCCTCCAGCCGGCGGCGCAGGCCGCGCGCGCGCGACCGCCCGCCCTCCGCGCCCAGCAGCCAGCGCCGCAGCTCGGCCGCCTCGATGCCGGAAAACTCCGCCGCGAAGGCGCCGTCGGCGGCGTCGAAAACGTGGTGGCCCTCGTCGAACACGTAGCGCACCGGCACGGTGTTGTCGTCGATGCCGCCCCAGGCCGCCTGCGCCATCACCAGGGCATGGTTCGCCACCACCAGTTCGGCCGAGCGGGCGCGGCGGATGGTGTGTTCGACGAAACAGCGCCGCCAATGCTGGCAGGCCGCGTGGATGCACTCGCCACGGCGGTCGGCCAGCCCCGCCGCCATGCCGGCGCCGAACAGCTCGGAGAACCAGCCCGGCAGGTCGCCACCCTGGATGTCGCCGTCCGCGGTGGCCAGCGCCCAGCGCGCCACCAGGCCGAGGGGGATCACCTGGGCGGGTGCCGCGACGCCGGCGGAATTCACCGCGTCCTCGAAATTGAGCAGGCAGAGATAGTTCTCCCGCCCCTTGCGCACCACCACGCGCCGCCGCCGTTCCGCCGCCACCGGATGCAGCCGCGCCAGTTCCGCCTCCACCTGGCGCTGCAGATGGCGGGTGAAAGTGGAAATCCACACCGGCCCCTTGTTGCGCTCGGCCCACAGGCTGGCCGGCGCGATGTAGCCCAACGTTTTGCCGGTGCCGGTGCCGGCCTCGGCGAGCACGATACGCGGGTCGCCGCGCACCTCCCGCGGCGCGAAGGCTTGCGCCGCCGCCGCCGCGTAGTCGGATTGCCCGGGACGCTGCTCGGCATGGGGCCCCAGCATGGACGCCAGCCGGCGGCGCGCGTCGGCGGCCGGCACCGGATGGGACGAGGGCGGCGGCAACGGCGCCGTCTCCTCCCACTCGGGCAGCCGGCGCCACACCCGAAGCGCCTCGACGCCCAAGCCTGAGCCGGACACCCCACCCGCCTCGCCCAGCGCGGCGAGCACCACCTCGGCCCAGCCCCAGCCGGCCTGGCCCATCCGCCGCGCCAATGCCGGCGCCTCGCGGTTGACCGCCATGTCGCGCCCGGCGGCCAGCCGCGCCAGCAGCGCCTGGGCAAGCTCGGGCAGCAACGACGCCGCCGCGGCCAGCCC
>CAIMEK010000292.1 GCA_903839965.1 uncultured Acetobacteraceae bacterium
CGCGACCGGCGGGGCCGCCGCGGCGCGCGCCTCGCCCACCAGCCGGGCGGCCTCCGCCCCTTTCACCCGGGCGATGTCGTCCTGGTATTTCAGCAGCACGCCGAGCGTCTCGTCCACCGCTTCGGGGTCGAGTTCCTGCTTGTCGAGGTGCGACAGCGCCGCCGCCCAATCGATCGTCTCGGCAACCCCGGGCAGCTTGAACAGGTCCTCCCCGCGCAGCAGTTGCACGAAGGCGACAATCTGCGCCGACAGCCGCTCCGCCACCCCCGGCGCCTTGCGCGCCAGGATCTGCCGCTCGCGGCGGGCATCGGGATAGTCGACCCAGTGGTAGAGGCAGCGCCGCCGGATGGCGTCGTGCACCTCGCGCGTGCGGTTCGACGTGATCACCACCACCGGGGCGGTGGCGGCGTGCACGGTGCCGTATTCGGGGATACTGAGCTGAAAGTCGGCCAGAACCTCCAGCAGGAAGGCCTCGAACGGCTCGTCGGCGCGGTCCAGTTCGTCGATCAGCAGCACCGAAGGCGGCAGGTCGGGGTCGATGGCCGACAGCAGCGGCCGGGCCTGCAGGAACTCGCGGCTGTAGATGTCGCTGGCCAGCGCCTGGCGGTCCGCCGTGCCGGTGGCCTCGGCGATGCGGATGGCCATCAGCTGGCGCGCATGGTCCCATTCGTAGGCGGCGGCCGACAGGTCCATCCCGTCGTAGCATTGCAGGCGCACCAGCCGGCGCTTCAGGCCGCTGGACAGCACCTTGGCGATCTCGGTCTTGCCGGTGCCCGGCTCGCCTTCGAGGAACAGCGGCCGGCGCATGGCCAGCGCCAGGTGCACCGTGGTGGCCAGCGCCAGGTCGGCGACATAACCCCCTTCGGCCAGCAGCGCGGAAGTCTCGGAAACGGTTGCGGGCAACACTACAGGCTGCTTCCGAACAGCAGGATCAGGATGGCCAGGCACGCCGCGCCGCCGACCCAGCCGATCAGCGGGTAGCCGAACGGCGCGCGTGGGATCATGGCGGGCATGCGCACTGCTCGCGGCAGCGGTGCTGTGGCCGGCCCTTCGGCGGCCGCCTCCCCGGCGACCGGCAGGGCCACCAGTTCGGCGAAGCGGTTGAAGAAGGCGTCCGCCATCTGCTTGGCGGTGGCGTCGATCAGCCGCGCGCCAAGCTGCGCCATCTTGCCGCCGACCTGCGCTTTCACGTCGTAGGCCAGCACCGTGACGCCGTCTGCCTCGGTCAGTTGCACGTTGGCCCCGCCCTTGGCGAAGCCGGCCACGCCGCCCTGGCCCTCGCCGGAAATGCGGTAGCCGTTCGGCGGATCGATGTCGGTGAGGTTCACGCGGCCGGTGAAGCGCGCCGAGATCGGCCCGATCTTTACCACGGCGACCGCCGTCATCTCGGCATTCGACAATTTCTCCAGGCTTTCGCAACCCGGGATCGATGCCTTCAGCACGAGTGGGTCGTTGAGCGCCAGCCACACCCTCTCGCGAGGTGCGGGAATGCGCCGCTCGCCTGTCATGTCCATGGTCTGAGTTGTTCTCCGTTGCGTGCCCCGGACGCTACTTATAGGGAGAGGGCCATGCATTCGAC
>CAIMEK010000293.1 GCA_903839965.1 uncultured Acetobacteraceae bacterium
GATGCCGAGCCTGCGCGCCGGGCGCGGCCATACCGCCGTGCGGCTGGCACGCTTTCGGCCCGGCGGCTGACCGCGGCTCGATCGCCGGCCCGCGGTCAGCCGCCCAGCTTCTCCAGCAAGCCGGAATGCTCGCGCGCCACCATGTGACGGCGGATCTTGTGGGTGGCGGTCAGCAGGCCGTTGTCGATGGTGAACGGCGCCACCACGGCGTGCCGGCGGATCCGCTCGGTCACCGACAGCCGCATGTTGACATCGCTGACCGCCGCCGCCACCGCCATCTCGTCGCAGCCCTCGGCGGCGACCACCAGCGCGGTCAGCGCCGACCTGCCCTCGCCCAGCACGATGGCCTGGGCGATCTGCGGCTGGGCGATCAGCATGCCCTCGATGCGCGCCGGCGAGACGTTCTCTCCGCCGGACAGCACGATCATATCCTTCTTGCGGTCGGTGATGCGCAGGTAGCCGTCGGCGTCCAGCTCGCCGATATCGCCGGTATGCAGCCAACCGTCGCGGATCGTCGCTTCGGTATCTTCCGGCCGGCCCCAGTAGCCCAGCATCACCAGGTCGCCGCGCACCAGGATTTCGCCGTCGGGGGCGAGGCGCAATGCCACGCCGGCGAGCGGGCGGCCCACCGTTTCGATGCGCGTGGCGCCGGGGGCATTGGCCGCGATCACCGGCCCCGCCTCGGTCTGGCCGTAGCCCTGCAGCAGCGTCAGGCCGAGGCCGAGGAAGAAGCGGCCCACCTCCGGCTCCAGTCGCGCGCCGCCGGACATCGTCACTCGCAGCCGCCCGCCGAACCGGGCCATCACCTTGCGGCGCACCAGGCGGTCCAGCAGGCGGTCTGCCAGCGCCACCGGCAGCGCCAGGCGTTCGCCTTCGGCGCGGCGGCGGCCCACGGCGATGGCGCGGTCGAACAGCCAGCGCCGCCAGGCCGGCAGGCGCGCCACCTGGGCCTGGATGCGGCCGCGGATGACCTCCAGCACGCGCGGCACCATGGTCATGATGGTGGGCTGCACCACCAGCATGTCGGCGGCGAGTTGTTCGACGCCGCGCGCGTACACCACCTCGGCGCCGGCCCCGAGCAGGAAGAACTGGCCGGCGGTGTGCTCGTAGCTGTGCGACAGCGGCAGGAACGACAGGTAGACCTCCTGCGGGCACGGCGGCAGCTTGCGCAGCAGTTCATAGGCGCCGCGGCAGTTCGACAGGACCGCCCGGTGCGGCAGCATCACCCCCTTGGGGGCGCCGCCGGTGCCCGAGGTGTAGATCAGGCAGGCCAGCGCGGCGGGGGAGATCAGGGCGGCTTCGGCGGCGATTTCGTCCGGCTCGCGCCCGTCGGCGACCAGCGCCGACCACGGCGCCACGGTCAGCCCGGGCCAGGCGAACGGCTCCAGCGTGACCAGCAGGTCGAGCGGCCCGGCCAGCGCCACCCGCCCGGCGAGCACGGCGGTCGACACCACCGCCACGCGCGCGCCCGAGTCGCGCAGGATGTGGGCGTGGTCGGCCACCGTGTTGGTCACGTAGGTCGGCACCGGCACGGCCCGGATGGCCATCAGCGCGGTTTCGACGATGGGAAATTCGGGCCGGTTCTCCGATACGATCACCACCCGGTCGCCCGGCGCCACCCCGGCGGCGCGCAACGCCCGCGCCACGCTGGCGGCCTGGCGGGCGAAGCCGCCCCAGGTGATGCCGCGCCAGGCGCCGTTACGCCACGCGCGCAACATCGGCCGATCCGGCCAGATCAGGGCGCGATCGAACATCATGGCCGGCAGATTCGGCCACTCCGGCAGGTCAGGCCACTGTTGTTCGCTGTCCAACCCGATGCTCCCGCCCGCCGCCAGGGTGCGATGCGTCTGCCTTTTGCCATCGCGGCCCTTTGACGGCTCCCCCGCATAACTTATGTCTGCAGGCGCGAACAGATGGACAGGACGAAACATTCGCATGCCCGACGCAGCCGCCGGCGTTAACGCCCCGTCCCTGGCAGGGGCAACCTCGTCTGGGTTGCCGAACTGGGATCTGCGCGATCTCTACCCCTCGCCCGACAGCCCGCTGATCGGCCGCGACCTGGACCGCGCCGAGGCCGAGGCCCGCGCCTTCGCCGCCGCCCATGCCGGGCGGCTGGCGGCGCATCCGGGCGCCCTGCTGGCCGAGGCCATCGCCGAGTACGAACGCATCGAAGAGGTGCTGGGTCGGGCGATGTCGTACGCGCAACTGCTGTTCAGCGGCGATTCGAACGACCCGGCGATCGGGCGATTCTACCAGTCGATGAACGAGCGGATCACCGCCATTTCGACCAACCTGCTGTTCTTCACCCTGGAACTGAACCGGCTGGAGCCGGCGCTGCTGGAGCAGAAGCTGGCCGACCCGGCACTGGTGCATTGGTGGCCGTGGCTGCGCGACCTGACCGTGTTCCGCCCGCACCAGCTTTCCGACGAGGCGGAGAAGCTGCTGCACGAGAAGGAGGTGACCGGCCGGGCCGCCTGGTCGCGGCTGTTCGACGAGACCATCGCCGCCTTGCGCATTCCGCTGCTCGGCGAGGAACTCACCGTCAGCGGCGCGCTCAACCTGCTCTCCGACCAGGACCGCGCGGTGCGCGAGGCCGCCGGGCACGCCATCGGCGAGGTGTTCGGGCGCAACATCCGGCTGTTCTCGCTGATCACCAACACGCTCGCCAAGGACAAGGAGATCGTCGACACCTGGCGGCGCTATCCGCGCCCCGCCAGCTACCGCAACCGCGCCAACATGGTCGAGGACGCGGTGGTGGAGGCGCTGGTGGCGGCGGTGACCGCCGATTTCCCGCGGCTGGCGCACCGCTACTACCGGCTGAAGGCGAAGTGGCTCGGGCTGCCCGTGCTGCAGCACTGGGACCGCAACGCCCCGCTGCCCGGCGATGACGATCGCGAGGTGTCGTGGCCGGAAGCGCGCGAGCGCGTGCTGGCCGCCTACGGGGCGTTCTCCCCCGTGCTGGCCGACGTGGGCCGGCGCTTCTTCGAGCGGCCGTGGATCGACGCGGCGCCGCGGCCGGGCAAGGCGGGCGGCGCCTTCGCGCATCCCACGGTGCCGGGGGTGCATCCCTACCTGCTGCTGAACTATCACGGCCGGACCCGCGATGTGATGACGCTGGCGCACGAGCTGGGGCATGGCGTGCACCAGGTGCTGGCGGCCCGGCAGGGCTACCTGATGGCCGGCACGCCGCTCACGCTGGCGGAAACGGCCAGCGTGTTCGGCGAGATGCTGACCTTCCGCGCCCTGCTGGAGGGCGAGACCGATCCGGCGCGCCGGCGCATCATGCTGGCCGCCAAGGTGGAGGACATGCTGAACACGGTGGTGCGGCAGATCGCCTTCTACCGCTTCGAGACGCTGCTGCACGACGAGCGGCGGACCGGCGAGCTGGTGTCCGAGCGGATCGGCGAGCTGTGGATGCAGGTGCAGACCGAAAGCCTCGGCCCCGCCTTCGAGCTGGCGCCGGAATACGCGGCGTTCTGGGCCTATGTGCCGCATTTCGTGCACACGCCCTTCTATGTCTATGCCTATGCGTTCGGCGATTGCCTGGTCAACGCCCTGTACAGCGAATACCAGTCCGGGCACCCCGGTTTCGCGGCCAAATATCTCGACATGCTGCGCGCCGGCGGTATTCACCGGCACCGCGAACTGCTGGCGCCGTTCGGCCTGGACGCCGCCGATCCGGGCTTCTGGCGGCGCGGCCTGGACGTGATCTCCGGCTTCATCGACGAACTTGAAACCCCGGCCTGATGGCCGACTCCGAAGACCGTTCCAGCCTGTTCGGCGAATTCCGCCGCATGGTGCGCACCTCCGGCGCGGTCGGCGGAATCGCCGCGCGCATGGTCGGCGCGCGTGCCTTCGGGGTGAAGACCGACCGCTCCGCCCATGCCGAGGACCTGAAGGTGATCCTGGGCGGGCTGAAGGGCCCGTTGATGAAGGTGGCGCAGTTCCTGTCCACCGTGCCGGACGCGCTGCCCGACGAATATGCCGCCGAGCTGGCCCAGTTGCAGGCAAACGCGCCGCCGATGGGCTGGGCGTTCGTGCGCCGGCGCATGCAGGGCGAGCTGGGCGCGGACTGGCAGGCGAAATTCGCCACCTTCGGCCAGCAGGCGGCGGCGGCGGCCTCGCTCGGGCAGGTGCACCGCGCCCGGCTGCCGGACGGCACCGAGGTCGCCTGCAAGCTGCAGTATCCGGACATGGCGAGCACGGTCGACGCCGACCTGCGCCAGCTCAGGATGGCGCTGGCGGTGTACCACCGCATGGACGGCGCCATCCACCACGACGAGATCGTCAAGGAACTGTCCGAGCGACTGCGCGAGGAACTCGACTACCTGCGCGAGGCGGCGCAGATGCGGCTGTACCACCTGATGCTGGCGGGCGAGCCGACGGTGCACGTGCCGGTGCCCATCGACGCCTACAGCACCCGCCGACTGCTGACCATGACCTGGCTGGACGGACGGCCGTTGCAGAGCCGGCTGGAGGAGAACCCGTCGCAGGACGAGCGCAACCGGATCGCCGAAGCCCTGTTCCGCGCCTGGTACGTGCCGCTCTACCGCTACGGCGTGCTGCACGGCGACCCGCACATGGGCAACTACCAGGTGCGGCCGGACGGCACCTTGAACCTGCTGGATTTCGGCACCATCCGGGTGTTCGGCCCGAAATTCGTGCGCGGCGTGATCGACCTGTTCGAGGCGGTGCGCGACGCGGACATGGACAAGGCGCACCGGGCCTATACGACCTGGGGCTTCACCAATCTCGGCCGCGAGCAGATGGACGTGCTCAACGAATGGGCGCGGTTCCTCTACGAGCCGCTGCTGGACGACCGGGTGCGGCGGATCCAGCAAACCGACGACCTGAACTACAGCCGGACGGTGGCCGCGCGGGTGCACCAGGGGCTGAAGCGGACGGGTGGGATCACCCCGCCGCGCGAATTCGTGCTGATGGACCGCAGCGCGATCGGGCTGGGCAGCGTGTTCATGCGCCTGCAGGCCGAGCTGAACTGGAGCCGCATGTTCCAGGACCTGATCGCCGATTTCGACGACGCGGCCCTGGCGGCCCGCCAGGCCGAGGCGCTGCGGCAGGCCGGCGTGCCCGGCCCGGGGGCCAGCGGGACGCAAGCGGCGATTTAAACACCGATTCTGTGCATCCGCCGGGTCGGGCGACTATACTGGCGGTGGCGGCGTTTCTGCGTGACCCGCCGTGCCGGGAGAAGGATGTTGCAGACATGACCCGTTCCGTTTGCATCGCAGCCCTGATGGCGCCGCTGGCGCTGGCGGCCTGTGTCGTGCCGCCGCCATCCGGACCGAGCGTGATGGCGCTGCCCAAACAGGGCGAGGACTTCGCCCAGTTCCAGGGGCAGGACATCGCCTGCCGCAACTACGCCGCCGCGCAGATCGGCTACGGCACTGCCGCCCAGGCGGCCACGGACAACGCCGTCGGCAGCGCCGTGCTGGGAACCGCGCTGGGCGCGGCCGCCGGAGCGGCGATCGGCGCGGCTGCCGGCAATCCCGGCGCGGGGGCGGCGATCGGGGGGGCAAGTGGCTTGCTGGTTGGCAGCGCCGCGGGGGCGAATAATGTGCAGTACTCGGCCGCGGGTATGCAGCGCCGTTACGATGTTGCATATACCCAATGCATGTTCGCGTCCGGCTATACCGTCCAGCAGCCCGCCTATGGAGGGCCGTATTATGGGTCGCCGGGCTATCCGCCCCCGGCGTACGCCTACCCGGCCCCCTACCCTTACCCCTATGCCTACGGTCCGTCGGTGAGCTTCGGGTTCGGCACCGGCTGGGGCGGCGGCCGCTACCGCCGCTGGTGAAGCCGGAGCGCGGCCGAGCGGCATCGGCTGGAGCCGTTGGCGGGTGGAGGCAATGCCTCTCCGGCGCATGGCTGCCGCCCCGTGAGGTGGGGCCGGGCCGGCGGGTTGAAGGGCAGGCCAGCCGGGACACCGGCGCCGACTTGATATAGATCAAGGCCGTGACAGGCCGCATAGGCCACAAGCCGGCCGAATTGCTTACACCGCTCAGGAACCCCAAACATGCTGCGCGCCTGCGCGCACCGTTGGCTATCCGGGTCTAGCCACCTCCCGGAATGGCTCCCCATTGTCAGCCCGTGCCCGCCCCGGCATGGTGCCGCGCCCATCGACAGGGTGGCGTCGAGTTCTCCCCTCTCGCCAGCAGGAAAGGATTTCCGATGCGCCTAGCGGTGCTGAAGGAACGCGCCGACTCCGAAACACGCGTTGCCGCGACAGCTGAGACCGTCAAGAAACTGATCGGTCTCGGCATGACCGTTGCGGTGGAAACCGGAGCCGGGCTGCGTGCCGCCATCTCCGACGACCAGTACAAGGAAGCCGGTGCCGAGATCGCCGCCGACCCAGCCGCCGCGCTGGCCGGCGCCGGCCTCGTGTTCGCCGTGCGGGTGCCCGAGCCGGAACAGCGCTCGCTGATCCAGCGCGGCGCCATCCTGGTGTGCATCGTCGATGCCCATGGCAACCCGGAGCAGGTGAAATCGTTCGCCGAGGCCGGGATTGACGTTGCAGCGATGGAATTGCTGCCCCGCATTACCCGCGCCCAGAGCATGGACGTGCTGTCGAGCCAAGCGAACCTGGCCGGCTACCGGGCAGTGGTCGAAGCCGCCACGACGTTCGAACGCGGTTTCCCGATGATGATGACGGCGGCCGGCACCGTTCCGCCGGCGCGCGTGTTCGTCATCGGCGCCGGGGTCGCCGGCCAGCAGGCCATCGCCACGGCGCGGCGGCTCGGCGCCATCGTTTCGGCGACCGACGTGCGCCCGGCCGCGAAGGAAGAAATCCGCTCGCTCGGCGCCACCTATATCGGTGTCGACGACGAGGAAAGCGCCACCCAGACCGGCGCCTACGCCCGCGAGATGACGGACGACTTCCGCCGCAAGCAGGCCGAGCTGATGGTGACCACCATCGCCAAGAACGACGTGGTCATCTGCACCGCCCTGGTGATGGGCCGGCGCGCGCCGGTCATCGTCAACCGCGCCATGGTCGAGGGCATGAAGGCCGGCAGCGTGATCATCGACCTGGCCTCGGATGCCGGCGGCAACTGCGAGCTGACGGTGCCGGGCGAGGCGATCACCACGCCGAATGGCGTGCGCGTGCTGGGCTGGCGCAACTGGCCAGGCCGGATTTCCGTGGCCGCGAGCAACCTGTATTCGCGCAACCTGCTGACGTTCCTGACCACGTTCTGGGACAAGGCGGAGAAAGCGCCGAAGCTGCCGGCCGACGACGACATCGTAAAAGGCGTGCTGCTGACCCGCGGCGGCGCCATTGTGCACCCCGATTTCCTGCCCAAGCAGGCAGCCTGATCGCGGAGGAAAGGCAAGGATGAACCTGATCCATCTGGCCGCGCAGGCCATCTCCCTAGCGGGAGGGACCTTTGCGCACGCAGCTGAGGCTGCCGGAGCCGAGGGCGGCGTCGAAGTCGTCGCGCCGTTCGTATTCCTGTTCGCCGTCTTCCTGATGGCGGTCTTCGTTGGCTACTACGTCATCTGGAACGTCACCCCGGCGCTGCATTCGCCGCTGATGGCGCTCACCAACGGCATTTCGTCCGTCATCATCGTCGGCGCCCTGCTGGCGGCCGGGCTGGCCGCCTCCGCGTGGGCGATCGGCTTCGGTTTCCTGGCGGTGACGCTGGCCAGCGTGAACATCTTCGGCGGGTTCCTGGTGACCTACCGGATGCTGTCCATGTTCAAATCCAAGAAAAAGGCGTGAGGGCCCAGACATGTCAGCTTCCCTCACCTCACTCTTCTACCTGATCGCCGCAGTCCTGTTCATTCAGGCGCTGCGGGGCCTGTCGAACCCGGAAACGGCGCGGCAGGGCAACATCATGGGCATGGCCGGTATGGTGGTCGCCGTGCTGGTGACCTTCGTGCATCAGGGCATGCTGTCCGGGCCGGTCGGGCTGATCCTGCTCGGCATCGTCATCGGCGGCGGCATCGGCACCTTCATCGCCTACAAGATCCAGATGACGGCGTTGCCCCAGCTGGTGGCGGCCTTCCACTCGCTGGTCGGTCTCGCGGCGGTGTTCGTGGCCGCGGCGGCGCTGATGGCGCCCGAGGCCTTCGGCATCGGCGTCTCCGGCAACATCCACGGCCAGAGCCTGGTGGAGATGTCGCTCGGCCTGGTCATCGGCGGCATCACCTTCTCCGGCTCGATCATCGCGTTTGCCAAGCTGCAGGCGCTGA
>CAIMEK010000294.1 GCA_903839965.1 uncultured Acetobacteraceae bacterium
ACTGGAATCGCGTTGGGGGGATTCCGGCACGGGGGGTTGATGTGATTGATAGGTCTCCGGACGGAACCGGAGGCGACGATGGGATGGCGTCGGGGGCAGGCTTATTCGCAGGACCTGCGGGATCGGGTACTTGCCTGCGATGGGTTGAGCGCGGCAGTCGAGACCGGCTTGGCGATGTGGCTGCCGGCCGGCAGACGTCGCACACGCCAGGCAAGCTCGATGGTCATGACGATGCGCTGCAAGCGCGTGTGGTGCAGTGTCCGGATGCGACCCTGACCGGGCACTGCACCTGGGCCCGCGCTGAACTCGGCATCACGGCGAGGTGGAAGCGCCAGCGCAAACTCAAGCTGACGCTCAATAAAAGTGCCTGGTCGCCGCCGAGCAAGCGCGCGCTGCCGTCGTCGAGGCCCGCCGGCTGTGGGAGGAGCTGAAGCGCACGTTTCGTATTCGCCGGATCAGAACCCGATCGAACACGCCATCGCAAAGCTGAAGGCGCTGCTGCGCACGGCCGCTCCGCGAACCCGCGACACCCTCTACCGCTGCATCGGCAACAGCCTGGACGCCTTCACCCCCTTAGAGTGTGCCAACTACCTGGCTAACTCAGGCTACGGACAGTCAGCGTGAAAACGCTCTAGCGTGAGCGCGCGGCGGACATCTGCACGCGGGCGATCGCGATGTCGAACATGGCCAGAACCTCGGGATGGGTCAGGCTGTCGTTCATGCTCTCGACCGAATGATGCCCGTGCAGGCGCGCCACGTGCAGCAACTCGCCGGCGGCCTCGCGCCGCACCCCCCGCCAGTGGCCACGGCCGACGGCCTGGACCGCCCCGATGGCGCAGTGCCGGTCGTCGCGTTCGTAGACGCCCTGCACCCATTGGGCCTCGTCGCTGATGAGCGCCCGCGCCTCGCGCAGCACGATCAGCGTCGCCCCGGGCTGAGTGCGGCCGGAAACCCGGCGCACCCGGTCACGCAAGCTGGACCACATCCCCCGCAGCGACCACGACGCCGCGGCCAGCGCCGGCGTGGTCTGATCGCTCGGGAAGCCAATGGCGTCGAATGGCATGCACCCCTCCTCCGGCAATTGCCTCGCCGTAGTTCAACACGAAATGGGCGACAGTAATGCGATCTGTCGGAAAGGTGATGCGAATGATTCGCATCCGGCTCAGGCAGCCCTCCCCTGGGCCGCCAATCCCTTGAGTCCGGACACCACCTCGCGCGCCAGCCGCACCCGCTCGGCCACCGACATCTCGCGCACGATGGCCAGCTTGTGGTCCGGGCGCAGCCGGATCCGCCCGCCGTTGCTGGACAGCCAGCGCACCAGCCCCGCCGGATTGGGGAAGGCGTTGCCGCGGAAGCCGACGACCATGCCCTTCGGCCCGGCCTCCAGCTTCTCCACCCCCGCCTCGCGGCAGTCGCGCTTGAGGGAGACCACCTCCAGCAGGTTCTCGACCTCCTCGGGCAGCTTGCCGAAGCGGTCGACCAGCTCCGCCGCCATCGCCTGGGTCTCCGCGTCCGAGGCCAGGCCGCCGATGCGCCGGTACAGCCCGAGCCGCACCGGCAGGTCGCGCACATAGGTCTCGGGGATCAGCACGGGCAGGCCGAGCACGAGGTTGGGCGTCCAGTCGCGGTCGTCGGGGCGCCGGCGGCCCCGTTCCGCCCGGATCTCCGCCACCGCGTCCTCCAGCATCTGCTGGTACAGCTCGATGCCGACCTCGCGGATGTGGCCGCTCTGCTCGTCGCCCAACAGGTTGCCGGCGCCGCGGATATCCAGGTCGTGGCTGGCGAGGGTAAAACCGGCGCCGAGCGCGTCGAGGGAATGCATCACGGTCAGGCGCTTCTCGGCCGCGGCGCTGAGCCGATGGGTCTGCGGCCAGGTCAGGTAGGCGTAGCCGCGGTGCTTGCCGCGCCCCACCCGGCCGCGCAACTGGTAGAGCTGGCCCAGCCCGAACATGTCGGCGCGGTGCACCAGCAGCGTGTTCACCGCCGGCATGTCCAGCCCGCTTTCGATGATGTTCGTCGACAGCAGAATGTCGAACTTGCCGTCGCTGAACTCGGTCATCACCCGCTCCAGCTCGGTCGGCGCCAGCCGCCCGTGCGCCTGCACCGTGCGCGCCTCGGGCACGATCTCGGCCAGCCGCTCGGACATGCGCCCCAAATCCTCGATGCGCGGCACCACGCAGAACACCTGCCCACCGCGGAACCGCTCGCGCTGGATGGCCTCGCGGATCACCACGGCGTCGAACGGCATAATGAAGGTGCGCACCGCCAGCCGGTCGACCGGCGGGGTGGCGATCAGGCTCATCTCGCGCACCCCGCTCAGCGCCAGCTGCAGGGTGCGTGGGATCGGGGTGGCGGTCAGCGTCAGCACATGAACATCGGCCTTCAAGGCCTTGAGTTTCTCCTTATGTGCGACGCCGAAATGCTGCTCCTCGTCGACCACCAGCAGGCCCAGCGCGGCGAAGGTCGTGCTTTTCGCCAGCAGCGCATGGGTGCCGATGACGATGTTCACGCTGCCGTCGGCCAACCCCTTGCGCACTTCGGCCGCCTCCTTCGCCGTCACCATGCGGCTGAGCTGGGCGATCTTGATGGGCAAGCCCTGGAAGCGCTCGGAAAACGTGCGGAAATGCTGCCGGCACAACAACGTGGTCGGCACAACCACAGCGACCTGCGACCCCGTCATGGCGGCGACGAAGGCCGCGCGCAACGCCACTTCGGTCTTGCCGAAGCCGACATCGCCGCAGATCAGCCGGTCCATCGGCCGCCCCGACGCGAGATCCTCCAGCACATCGGCGATGGAGCGTGCCTGGTCCTCGGTTTCGGCGTGCGGGAAACGGGCGCAGAACTCGTCCCAGGTGCCTTCGGCCGGCGCCATCGTCTCGGCGTCGTGCAGCTTGCGCTCGGCGGCAACCCGGATCAGCGCGCCGGCCATGTCGCGGATGCGCTGCTTGGCCCGCGCCTTGCGGTTCTGCCAGGCCACGCCGCCCAGCTTGTCGAGCGCCACGCCCGCGCCGTCGCTGCCGAAGCGCGACAGCATCTCGATATTCTCGACCGGCAGGAACAGCTTGTCGTCGCCGTCGTAGAGCAGGCGCAGGCAATCGTGCGGGGCGTCGCTGACCGTCAGCGTCACCAGCCCGTCGTAGCGGCCGATGCCGTGGTCCTGGTGCACGACCAGGTCGCCTTCCGCAATTTCAGTGGCTTCGGCGATGAACTGGTCGGCCCGCTTGCGCCGGCGCGGCGGACGGGAAATGCGCTCGCCCAGCAGGTCCTGCTCGGAAATGAACGCCCAGCGCCCCACCGCGGGATCGTCGGCGAGGAAACCCCGCTCCAGGCCGAGCGTCAGCAGCGCCACCACGCCGGCCGGCGCGCGCCGCGCTTCCTCCCACCCCTCGACGGCCTCGGCGCGGAAATTGTGCTCGTGCAGCAAGTGGCCGATGCGGTCGCGCGAGCCACGCGTCCAGGCGGCCACCGCCAGCCGGCGCCCCTCGCCCGCCCAGCGCTCGGCCTGGCTGCGCAACTGGTCGAACACGTTGGCGCCCGGCCCGGGACCCGATTGCGCGAACACCGGCCCGGGACGGCCGCCGCCATCCACCCCGCCAGCCCCCGCGGGGCGGGCGAACGGGCGGAAACCGAACAACGGGCCCCCCGCCAGCATCGCATCCCAGCCGGCCCGATCGAGATACAGCCGGTCCGACGGCAACGGACGATACGGCACCTCGCCCTCGCGCGTCGGCGCGCGCCGGGCCTCGTAGTGGTCGGCGATCATCTCCAGCCGCGACGCCAACACCTCCTCGGCCTGGTGGTCGAGGCTGCAGGAGGCCCCCGGCACGTAATCCAGCAGCGTCTCCATGCTCTCGTGGAACAGCGGCACCCAGTGCTCCATGCCCGGGTGGCGCCGCCCATCGGACACCGACAGATAAAGCGGGTCGGCCGCCGCACCGGGCCCGAACGCCTCGCGCCAGCCCGTGCGAAACCGCGTCACCGAGGCCTTGTCGAGGAACACCTCGGAGACCGGCCGCAACGACACCCGCCGCAGCCGCGCCCCGCTGCGCTGCGTGGCTGGGTCGAAGGCGCGGATGCTCTCGATGGTGTCGCCGAACAGGTCCAGCCGCACCGGGTCGGGCTGCCCGGACGGAAAGATATCAATAATCCCGCCCCGCACCGCGTACTCGCCGGGCTCCATCACCGTGCCCGCCCGGCCATAGCCGTTGGCATCGAGGAAACGCGCCAACGCGTTCGGGTCGATGCCGCCAGCCTCCGCCAGTTCCATGCTGGCGCCGCGGAACACGTGGCGCGGCGGCACCCGCTGCACCAGCGCATTCACCGTGGTCAACACGATCAGCGGCCCGGAGCGCGGCTCCAGCAACCGCCCCAGCGCCGCCACCCGCTCGCTGATCAGCTCGGGATTCGGCGAAACCCGGTCATACGGCAAACAATCCCACGCCGGGAACCGCAACACCTCCACACCCGGCGCGAAACACGCCAGCGACTCGGCAAGCCCCGCCATCCGCGCATCGTCGCGACACGCATGCAACAACGGCCCGGCATGCTCGCCCACCCGCCGGGCCAACAACACCGCATCCCACCCCTCCGGGGCACCGAAAACCGGGGTCATGGAGGCGCCGTAAGGGAAGCAAGGCCAGGGCTCCGCCCCATAAGCGCGAATCTACGACGGGCCGATTGGCCAAGCATCCCGCGAGCCAGCATTTTCTGCGCGTCCAACAGGTTTCCAAATCCAGCAGCCGCAGGCTTGGGATATGGAAAGTTGGGCC
>CAIMEK010000295.1 GCA_903839965.1 uncultured Acetobacteraceae bacterium
CCGGCGCCAGGAATACATCGAACGCATCGAACTGCAGCCCATCGACCCGCAGACCAACGGTCCGCAACTGCTCTACGGCCTGCACTACCTCAACCGCATGATGAAGCCGGGCGAACCGGAAACCTACCACCACCAGCTCGGCTACTGGCTGTGGGAACCGGCAACCGGCACCGTCATCCAAACCCTGGCCATCCCGCGCGCCCAGGTCGCCATGGCCATGGGGCACACCACCGCCGACGCCACCAGCTTCGAGCTGACCGCGACGCGCGGCGATGCGAGCTGGGGCATCATTTCGGCGCCCTTCCTCGAGCACGCCTTCCGCACCGACTCCTACCGCATCGCCGTGACCCTCAATGCCGACGGCACCTGGTCGTACGAGGAAGACACCGTGCTGTCGGTGCTCGGCCGGGCGGAGCCGTTCCACCACACCGACGCCAACCGGCTGACCAGGGTCGCGGAGCCCACGCCCAACCCGCTCGCGCGCCGCTGATCCGTCCGCGGCGTAGATGAAACGAGGGCCCCGGTTCGCACCGGGACCCTCGGCATTGCGTCAGCCGGCTGACTGACGAGATCCTGTCAGCCCGCCGCCAAAACTCCGGCGGTGGTCATCCAGGTCGCAGCTCCAGCCGGCTTGTGGCAATGAGACACTGGATCACCTCCTTTCAGTTGTTGACGTAAAAAGCATAGCCACACGGCGCGCGCCGTGACGAGTCAAAACCGTTGGCCCCCAATGAAATCAAGGCGCTTCCAGCGCCGCGTCCAGCGTCCGCTTCCAGCTCCCCGAGTCGATCTCCTCGTCCAGCCAGGCCCCGACCAGGCGGTCGAGGTCGGCATCCCGACGCACCCAGTAGGCCTTCTCCAACCGCGTGAACGGCGCCGGCGCGGCGGCCGGACACAGCACGCCCTTGTGCATCGCCGCCTGGTGATCCACCTCGATGCCGTCGGTCACCATCACGTCCGCCCGCCCGGCAACGATCTCCTCGAACACGGTGGCGTTGTCGGCATGCACGGTGAGCTTCGCCTGCGGAAAGTTCGCCCGCGCGAACGCCTCGTTGGCGGCGCCGGGATTCACCACCACCCGCACCTCCGGCTTGTCGATCGCCGCGATCGAGGCGTAGCGCTCGCGATCGCCGCAACGCGTGATCGGCCGCTTGCCGTCGACGAAAGTGGTGCGCGTGAACGGCCCCATCGCCGCCCGCGGCGGCAGGTTGGTCACCCCGCCCATGGCGATGTCGAACTTCCCGCCCGCGTAGTCGTCGTTCAGCTTGCCCCACACGGTCGGCACGAACTCCACCTTCACCCCGAGCTTCGCCGCCAACCGCCGCGCCATGTCGATATCGGCGCCGACGTAGCTGCCGTCGGCATTGCGGAAGGTGAACGGCTTGTAATCGCCGGTCGTGCCCACGCGCAGCGTCCCGCGCGCCTTGATGGCATCCAACGTCGCCTCGGCCCGGCCCAGCGCCGGCGCCAGCAGCACCAGCAGCAACATCACGATCCGCGTCATGGTCGTCCCTCGCCCCTTGCGCCTTCAACATGCCGCCGACACGATCCCCCGGCAATCGCCATCTGGCCCCGCCAGCGAAAGGGCAACCGCATGCAAATCCTCCGACTCGGCACCACCGGACCGCCGGTTTCCGCCCTCGGCCTCGGCTGCATGGGCATGTCGGGCATGTACGGCCCCGCCGATCGGGCCGCAAGCATCGCCACCATCCACGCCGCGCTGGACGCCGGCATCACCTTGCTCGACACCGGCGACTTCTACGGCATGGGCCACAACGAAATGCTGATCGGCGAGGCCCTGAAAACCCGCAACCGCGACCAGGCCATCATCAGCGTCAAGTTCGGCGCCCTGCGCGACGCCAACGGCGGCTGGCTCGGCTACGACGCCCGTCCGGCCGCGATCAAGAACTTCCTCGCCTACACCCTGCAACGACTCGGCGTCGACTCGATCGACATCTACCGCCCCGCCCGCCTCGACCCTAACGTGCCGATCGAGGACACCATCGGCGCCATCGCCGACCTCATCGCCGCCGGCCACGTGCGCGGCATCGGCCTGTCCGAGGTCGGCGCCGACACCATC
>CAIMEK010000296.1 GCA_903839965.1 uncultured Acetobacteraceae bacterium
GCCGGCCGCGACAGCCTTGTCGATCATGTCGAGATGGCGCTGGACGTTGTCGGCCAGGGCCAGGTTCTGCACGTTGAGCTGGGTTGTCGCCACTCGGAAAGCCTGCATGGGAAATGCTCCAAACTGTGCCGCGCGGGGCAGCCGGCAAATCGGCGGCCACATATTGTATACTATCTGTGGCCAGGTCAAGCAGGGTTGTCGGGGCGGCGCGCCGGCAGCGGCGGGCGCTTTACCGACAATTCACACTGGCATGCTTTCATGCCTCGCCAGCACTGTGCGGAGCTCTGATGTCGATGTCCGGTCTGACGATGCGGCTGAAGGTGTTTTTCGCCTTCGGCATGGTTCTCCTGGTCACCATCGCCCTTGGGCTGTTCGCGGTGGATCGGCTGGGGCGGGTGAACGGAGCGGCCGGCGAACTGCGCGAGAAGTGGCTGCCGGCGACGCAGACCGTTTCCAGGATGAGCGTGGCCTTCGAGCAGTACCGCATCGCCGAGGGGCGGGCCCTGGTGGCGGCGTCGGCGGAGGCAGCGCTGGCCGTCGAAACCGATCTGCTCGAACGCTCCCAGCAGGTGGAGCGCCAGCGGGCCGACTACGAAACGATGGTCCTGTCCGAGGAAGAGCGCACCATCGTCGGCCAGTTCAGGCGCCACTGGGACGAGTACATGGCGCTGAGCCGCGAAACGATGGCCCTGGTGCGCCAGGGCGCCAAGGACCAGGCGGCGCTCATCTACAACGGCAAGGCCCGGGCGCCGGTGGCCAGCGCGCGCAAGAGCGCCGCGGACCTGTTGGAATACAACGTTCACTGGGGACGCGAGGCGGCCCAGCGCAGCGGCGCCATCTATGCCTCCGCCAGGCTGTGGATCATCGCCGCCCTCATCGTTGCCGTGCTGCTCTGCTGCGTCGCCTCGTATGTCGTCGTATGCGGCGTATCGATCCCCGTGCTGGCGATGGCGCGCGCCATGCAGCGGCTGATGGATGGCGACGACAGCACCGCGATCGCCGACACCCACCGCAAGGACGAGATCGGGCAAATGGCGGTCGCGCTCGACGTGTTCCGGTCCAATGCCATCGAGCGGCGCCAGCTGGCCGCAAGCCAGGACGTGGAACGCAGCCGCTCGGAGGCGGAGAAGCACGCCGCCCTGGTCGGCATGGCGGAAAACATCGAGGCGGAAGCCTACCGGGTGCTGGAGCAAATCGGCGGCCGCAGCGCCGCGATGGCGGCGACGGCCGATGAAATGCACGCCTCCGCCACCCGCACGGACGCCTCGTCGCGGCAGGCCACGGCGGCGGCCGGCCAGGCGCTGGGCAATGCCCAGGCCGTGGCAAGCGCCGCCGAGCAACTGGCCTGCTCGATCCGCGAGATCGGCGGCCAGGTGAACCAGTCCACCATGGTGGTCAGCCGTGCCGTGCAGGCCGGCGCCGAGACGCGCGCGGCGATCGAGGCGCTGAACGCGCAGGTGGGCCGCATCAGCGCGGTCGCCGACATGATCGGCGAGATCGCCGCCAAGACCAACCTGCTGGCGCTGAATGCCACCATCGAGGCGGCGCGGGCCGGCAATGCCGGCAAGGGGTTCGCGGTGGTGGCCAGCGAGGTGAAGGCGCTGGCCACCCAGACCGCGCGCTCCACCCAGGAAATCGCCGGCCATATCGGCGACGTGCGGCCCGCCACCGGGGAGTCGGTGGCGGCAGTGGTGCGCATCGAGCAGGCCATCGACGAGGTCAACGCCATTGCCGGCTCGATCGCCGCGGCGGTGGAGCAGCAGGGAGCGGCGACGGCGGAAATCGCGCGCAACGTGGCACAGACCGCCACGGCGGCCAACGAAATGACCAGCCGCGTCGGCGAGGTCTCGGCCGAAGCGGAGCGCACCGGCCACCGCGCCGCCCAGGTGCATGACGACGCCACCGGGCTGAACGACGCCGTGGTGGAACTGAAGCATTCGCTGACCCGCGTGGTGCGCACCTCGACCGCCGAAGTGGACCGGCGCGGTGCCAGGCGCTACCATGTGGACCTGCCCTGCCGTTTGAACGCCGGCGGCCAGTTCACCACGGCCAGGCTCGTCAACTTTTCCGAGGGTGGCGCCTGGGTGAGCGGCGGACCGACGCTGCCAAGGGGCAGCCAGGGGCAGCTCGGCCTGGACGAGTTTGGCACTCCGTTGCCGTTCGTGGTGCAGGCCTGCGACGATGACGGGCTGCGCCTGGCCTTCAACCTCGACGCGGCCACCGAAGCCGCTTTCCGCGGCGTGCCGGAACGCCTGGCGAATCGCTCCGCCGCCTGACGGCGGCGGGTGGGTGCTACTGGGTGACGGCGCGGGTCGTGCCGGCCTTGCGGTCCCAGTACAGCGCGATGCGGTGCAGCGTGCACAGGTTGAGCCGGTCCCATTCAGCCGAGTCACCGTCGCTGTAGACGACCTTGAGGTCATACATGCAGCCGCGCTCGCCGCGCTCGAAAGAGATGTCCACCTCTTCGCCGTCGCCCAGCGTGTCGCTGCCCATGACGTCCTCTTCCCAGGACCGCGTGCTCGTTGCGCTGACATAGACCTGGCTGACGGTGTCGCCGGTCTTGTTCACCAGGGTGAAATCCTGTTTGGCGGCCTGGGCGGAACCGGCCAGGCCCAGGGTCAGGGCAATTGCGGCGATGACGAACAGACGCATCGAACGTCTCCTTGCTGTGCGGTCAACTTCGCAACGACAAGATGCCCGAATGCTTCCTGTGGCGCAACAGAAACCGACCCGCCGGCGGGCGGATCGGCCCCGTGTGCTTACTGCGCTGCTTACTCGGTGACGGCGCGCGTGGTGCCGGCCTTGCGGTCATAGTAGATCGAGATGCGGCGGACCTTGCACAGGTCGATGCGGCCCCACTGGGCGGTGTCGCCGTCGCTGTAGACGACCTTGAGGTCATAGATGCAGCCGCGGGCGCCCCGCTCGAAGTGAATGTTGACGTGCTGGCCATTGTCCAGCGTGTCGTCGCCCAGCACGTCCTCTTGCCACGACCGCGCGTTCGCACCGCTGACATAGACTTCGCTGACCGTGTAGCCGGTGCGGTTGACCAGGGTGAAATCCTGCTGGGCGGCCTGGACGAGGCCGGCCGTGCCCAGGGTCAGCGCAAACGCAGTCATGGCGAGCAGGCGCATCCGTCTTCTCCTTGTTTCGAAACCGGCCGTCGCAAACAGCGTAATCCGATCTCGGAATGTCACGTTCGACTGCTGCTCGCTCAGGATCTCGCGAGGTCAACAACCGAAACATTAACATGCCAGGACATTTGCCCTTCCGCAATTGAAACCGCCGTCGCGCGACGAATAAGCCCCAGCCCGGCTTCAACGGCCGTCGCGCAACCGTCGCCGCCCCAGCGGGCGGAGATCCGCCTGTGGCGCGGCGGCCTTGATGGCGGCCTGGAACTCGGCCCGCCGTTCGTGGATGGAGACCAGCACCGGCCCCATCGGCACCCCGATATCCACCAGCACAGCTTCGGACAATTGCAGGCTGGCCTCGATGGTTTCGGGCACCGCGTCGGACGCGCCGACGTGGTAGAGATGCGCGGCATGGGCGGCGTCGCGGGCGCGCACCACGATCAGCAGGTCGGGCCGCTCGATGCGCGCCGCCAGCACCAGCGCATCGACCGCGGCGCGTTCGTCCAGCGTCACCACCAGAGCGCGTGCGTTGGCGATGCCGAGCTGGCGCAGCAGTGCGGGCAGGATGATGTTGCCCCAGTGCACCGGCTTGCCGGCGTTGCGCTGGCGGGCCACCCGGTCGGGATCGCGGTCGATGGCGATGTAGGGAATGGCGTGCGCTTCCAGCAGCGAGGCCACGGTCTGCCCGACCCGGCCGAACCCGGCCAGGATGACCCGGGCCTGCCCGCCCGCATCCTCCGGCGGCAGCAGCGCGGGGTCCACCACCGGCTTGCGCGCGAGGCGGGGAGCGTGGCGCCGTCCGAACGCGGATAGCAGTGGGATCGCCGCCATGCTCAGCGCCACCGCGATCAGCGCCGGCTCGGCGACGGCCGGCGGCAGCAACCCGTGGCTCGTCGCCACGGAGAGCACCACCAAGCCGAACTCGCCGCCCGGCCCGATGAGCAGCCCGGCCTGCACCGCCATCGGCCAGGGCAGGCCGAACAGCCGCGCGGCCACGGCGATCACCGCCAGCTTGGCGAGCACCAGCAGCACGGCGCCGCCGAGCGTGGCCAGCGGTGCGGCGACAATGCGCAGCGGGTCGAAACCAAGGCCGACGGCGATCAGGAACACGCCCAGCAGGAGCCCCTTGAACGGTTCGATGGTCACCTCGACCTGGCGGCGGAATTCCGTTCCGGCCAGCAGCAGGCCGCCGAGCAGCGCGCCCAGCGCCATCGAAAGCCCCGCCGCCGCGGTGGCCAGCGCGGAGGCCAGCACCACCAGCAGGCAGGCCGCCACGAACAGTTCCGAACTCCCGGTGCGGGCGACGCTGCGAAACAGCGGGCGCAGGGTCAGCCGGCCCAGCACCACGACGGCGCCCACCGCCAGCACCGCCCGCGCCACCATCAGCCACACCAGCATGCCGCCGCCGGCGCCGGCCCCGCCCTGCAGGCCGATCGCCACCAGCACCGGCACGATGGCGAGGTCCTGGAACAGCAGCACGGCGAAGCACATCCGCCCCAGCGCGGTGCCCAGCCGCTTTTCCGCCGACAGCACCTGGATGACCACCGCGGTGGACGACATCGCCCCGGCAACACCCACCACCAGGGCGCCGGCCGGTGCCATGCCCGCCAACACGGCCAGCCCGGCCAGCACGGCGGTGCTGACCAGCACCTGCAGCGCGCCCAGGCCGAACACCAGGCGGCGCATCACCCAGAGCCGTTCGAACGACAGTTCCAGCCCGATCATGAACAGCAGCACGACCACGCCGAGTTCGGCGACCGGCGCGATCGCCGCCGGATCGTCGAAGGTGAAGGCGCCGATCCAGGGCAGCGCCGCGACCGCGCGCCCCAGGCCGAACGGCCCCACCGCCACGCCCACCAGCATGTAGCCCAGCACCGGGCTGACGCGCAGGCGGTCAAACAGTGGGATCACCACCCCGGCGGCGGCCAGCACGATGAGCGCCTCCTTGAAGACGCCCGGATCGACATGCGCCTCCATCAGCGGGGCGTGAGCAAGGCGGCGTGACCGGCGCGGGGGAAGCGGGCCGGGAGAGGGTGGTTCGTGCGGGTCAGGGGGCGGGAGACTTCGGTCATGAGTCGGATATCACCGTCCATGCCGGTTTGCCGCAAGGCTGAACACGGCCTTGGGTGGACGGCGTCCGAGCGGAATGTTACAGTACACTGACAAAAACGGGGTTGTCCCTGCCATACGGCAACAAGCGGCCCCAAACAATTGTGTCGAAGCAATGACCACACGTAATTCGGGCGTTCACCTATCTCTTCGGGAGACGCAGATGCCGACTCTCACCACGCTGGTCGACTTCAATGGCACTGATGAGTGGAAACCGATAGGCGGTCTGTGGGCTCTCCATTTACTCACCAGTCGGTAATATAGGCGACACTTGGTGCTCTGAAGAATGACCGGACGAGCCGGGGTGCGTCCTTTATGCGCGCCAACTGCGCCTCGATCTTATCCTGCAACCGTTCGCCTTTGCGTAGCGGCGCCCTGGCCACACCGGTGCGCTTCACATGGCTCCATACCAGCTCGTCGGGGTTCAATTCCGGCGCGTATCCGGGCAGGAAGTGCAGCGTCAGCCGTCCCTCGGTCGATTGCACGTAGTCCTTCACCAGCTTGGTCTTGTGAGCCGGAAGCCCATCGATCACCAGATGGATCGGCTTCACACGGTGGCGCAGCATCTGCCGCAGCAGGCGGATGAACAGCTCCGCGGTCAGCCCACCTTGATAGGTGCAATGCCAGAAGCCGCCCTTGGCGTTCACGGCCGAGGCCGCGCTGATCGACTGCCGTTGACCGGGACGTGCCACGACCGGCGTGCGTCCTCTGACACCCCAGGTGCGGCCATGCACGGTATCGGCACGAAAACCCGACTCATCCCAGAAGAACACCTCCCCACCTTCCGCTTTGGCTTGTCGCGCAATGGCCGGATAGGTCTCGCGCCGCCATCGCTCGATTGCTTCGGGATCGCGCTGATACGCCCGTTGTAGCGGCTTTTGCGGCGTCAGATTGAGCTTGGCGAGCAACTCCCCGACCGCTGTGAGGCCGAGGCGGATGCTGAACTTGCGCTCGATCAGCTCGGCCACCACCGAGCGGGTCCACAGGCCGAAGTCGAGGCCATACTGGCGCGGGTCGCGGCCGTTGATCCAGCGGAACACCTGCCGTTCCTGACGCGGTGTCAAGCTGCGCGGGCGTCCTGGCGCCGGCCGCGCCTGCAACGCCCGCAAACCGACACCCGGCTTGGCCGTCGCGGTGAGCCATTTGTAAATGGTCGTGCGGCTGAACCCGTACGAACCGATCACCGCTGACGGTGCCTCGCCCTCACGCACCCGCTCGACGGCCATCAGGCGGATGGTCTCCAGCGTGGCATGGTCGAGGCTGCGTCCATCCCGCTTCATGCCACCTTGA
>CAIMEK010000297.1 GCA_903839965.1 uncultured Acetobacteraceae bacterium
GCAGGCTTGGGATATGGAAAGTTGGGCCGGAGTTCGGCCCATCGGGGCCAGCCATCCGTCCTGGGACGTGTCGGGAAATCCAACCAACTGACAAGAAAGAATATTTCTTTTATCTCCGCGCCTATGGGGCTCCGCCCCTGGACCCCGCCAAGGGCCGGGAGGCCCTTGGAACCCGGTCGTTTTGAGGGTCTTGGGGTCCACTGACCCCTGGCCTTCCCTACTCGACCGGCTGTGACCCGATCACCGACCAGGCCTTGGCGAAGGCTTCGGCCATGGCGTCGGCGGGCACGGCGCCGGTGAACAGCACGTAGCGGCCCATTACGAAGGCAGGCACGCCGTCCAGGCCGGCGTCGCGGGACGACTGGTCTTCGGCCAGCACCTCGGCGCGCCCGTCCGCGCCCGCCAGCATGCCGATCACTTCCAGGGCGTCGAGCCCGGCCTCGCCGGCCAGCCTTGCCAGGATGTCGTGGTCGCCGATATCGAGGCCCTGGGTGAAATAGCCGCTGAACAGCGCCTCCACCACCGCGTCCTGCACGTCGTGCTGCCCGGCCAGGCGGATCACCCGGTGGGCGTCGACGGTATTGGGTGTGCGGCGCATCAGGTCGTGGCGGAACCGCAGGCCGACGCCCGCGCCGGCCTGGGCCACCCGTGTGTCGGCCTCTTCCGTGCTGGCGAGCGAGCCGAACTTCTGCAGCCGGTATTCCTGGCGGTCGACGCCGCCGGCCGGCATGTCGGGGTTGAGCTGGAACGGGTGCCAGGCGACGGCGAAGGTCAGGCCCTGCTTGGCCAGCACCGGCAGCGCCCGCTCCAGGTGACGTTTGCCGATCCAGCACCACGGGCAGATCGCGTCGGAAATCACGTCGATGCGGGCCGGCGTGGTGGCCATCGGAAGCTCCTTTATGGGGTGCCGGGCGTTGCCTGGCAGGGCGGGTGGGGCAACATGTACACCCAAGCCGAACCCACCGGGAGAGAGCAATGGACGCACCACGCTATCGCACCGCCCTGATCGTGGGGGCCGGGCCGGGGCTGTCGGCCTCGCTGGCGCGTTTGTGCGCGCGCGCCGGCATGAACGTGGCGCTGGCCGCCCGCGACGCCGCCAAGCTGGCCCGGTTGTGCGCCGACACCCGCGCCACCGCGCATGCCTGCGATGCCCGCGATCCGGCGGCGGTGGCGGCGCTGTTCGCCGAGGTCGAGCGGCGCCACGGCGCGCCGGACATGGTGGTCTACAATGCGGCCGGCCGGGTGCGCGGGCCGGTGACCGAACTGGACCCGGCGGCGGTGCTCGCGGCGTTGGAGGTGTCCGCGTTCGGCGCCTTCCTGGTGGCGCAGCAGGCGGCGCGGCGGATGCTGCCGCAGGGGCGCGGCGCGATCGCGCTGACCGGGGCCACCGCGGGGGTGAAGGGCTTCGCCAACTCATCCTCCTTCGCGCTCGGCAAGTTCGCCCTGCGCGGGCTGGCGCAGTCGCTGGCGCGCGAGTTGTCGCCGAGCGGCATCCATGTGGCGCATTTCGTCATCGACGGCGGCATTCGCGCGGCCGGGCGGCCGGACCCCACGGAAGCGCCGGATTCCACGCTCGATCCCGACGCCATCGCCGAGACCTACTGGCACGTGCTGCACCAGCACCGCAGCGCGTGGAGCTGGGAAGTGGAAGTGCGTCCCTGGGGTGAACGGTTTTAGCGGCGCGGACGGCTATGGTATGGGCGCGCCGCAACAGGAGCAGTCCCGCATGGTGTTCGATACCAAGATCGCGATCCTGGTCCAGGAGGACCTCGCGGTTTGGCAGAAGCTCAACGTGACTGCTTTCCTGGCCTCCGGCATCGCCGGAGCGGCGCCGGCGGCGATGGGTGAACCCTACGAGGATGCCGCCGGCCATCAGTACGCCGCCATGCTGGGCGAGCCGGTGCTGGTGTTCGCCGCCCAGCCGCCGGTTCTGCTGCGCGCCTGGCGCATCGCCCTGGAACGCGGCCTGACCCGTGCCGCCTATGTGCGCGCCATGTTCTCCACCGGCCATGATCTGGCCAACCGCGCCGTGTTCAAGGCCGAAGCGACGGACGCCCCCGACCTGGTCGGCCTCGCGCTGCGCGGGCCGCGGAAGGAAGTGGACAAGGCCACCAAGGGCTGCGCGCTGCACCCTTAGTTTGTTGCGTCTACTATGGCTTACGGTTGTTCGGCCGCTTGGTTTTCGGTTCGTCGGGCGCCATGAGCGCGCCCAGGTCGGTGCCGTTCACCCGGGTCTGGCCGTCGGCGTAGGTGACCTTCCATACGACGGTGTCGCCCTTCTGCTCGCCGATGCCCTTGAGGAAAATCAGCACCGGCGCCGCGCTGCGCAACTCGGGCACCGTGCCGGCGCTGCGGATCAGCCGGTCCAGGCCGGTGGCAACGATTTCAGCGCTGCCCTCGAATTCGTCCGCGGCGAGGATCGTCACCGTCCCGGTGCCCTTCAGCGCGGCGGCGCCGAGGTCCAGCACCACGTCGTCCAGTCCGGCCTTCAGCGGACCCTTGCCGATCAGGGCCATCAGGTCGCCCAGCAGCGATTCCGGGTTGTCCGAGTCGATGGCGCGCAGCAGCAGGTCCATCAGGTCGCTGGCCGGCACGCCGGCGATGCTCGGGGTGAGCGAAAGGCGCCGCGGCAGGTAGTCGCGCAGCGGCCCCTTGATGAGCGGCGAGTCGAGGTTGTCCATGGACAACCGCAGCGATGCATCGAGCATGCCGTCGGTCGCCGCGGCCCGGACGGCGATGCCGAAGCTGCCAAGGGTTCCGCTCACGCCCGCGGCATTCAGCGCGAGCTTGTCCACCGTGGTCTCGGTCTGCATGCCGCCCGCCAGGTCGCGCACTGCGTGCACCAGGCTGCGCAGCAGGGCCCGGTCCCCCGGCGCGACGGAATCCGGGGGGCTGCCCGAGCCGGCAGCCAGGATCGCCGCGGGCAGCAGGCCGCTGATGCTGCGCACCACGGCGCCGAGTTGGTCGAAGGCGACGCCTTCCGCCCGCCAGTTGCTGTGCATCGCCGCGGCGGTCACGGTGACCTGGCCGGGGCCGGCCGGCACCTCGGCGGTGAGGTTGAGGTTCTCGCCCTGTCCGCTGCCGCTCACCGTCACCCGCCCGTCGCCGGCGGGCATCCACCCGCCATGCCAGCTGTAGCGGTCGAGCAGGGTGGTTTGCGTCGCCTTGTCGGTCTTGGTGAACGAGCCGTAGGCGCGCAGCGTGGCGTCGAAGTTGGAGGCGGTGGCCAGGCTGGGGTCGAACAGGCCGCGGACTTCCTGCCCGGCTATTTCCATCGTCCAGCTCACCGGCTTGCCGTCCGGGCTTGCTGCGCGATCCACCTTCAGCGGGCTGGGCAGCTTCAGCGATTCGATTGTCCAGCGGCCGCCGTCCAGCGGCTTCACCATTGCGGTCACCGGCTCGCCGGTGATCTGCCAGCCCTTGGCCCCGGCCGGCCCGGCCACCGGGAGCTCGAAGCGGAAGGCCTCTCCCGCCGGGCTGACCCGCACGGCGTGGCTGCCGAAATCGACCGAGGGGCCGGCCAGATCGGCAATCCAGGCCCGGATCTGTTGCTGCAGGGCCTGGGCGGCCTCGGTGGTGGCATCGGCGTGGGCCGGCCCGGCGGCGATCAGCGGGGCAACGACCAACAGGGGGAAGGCAAATCGGCTGGCGCGCGACATGTCAGCGGGTTCCCGTCCGGGTGAATGCCCAGACTACAGCCCAAATCGGGGTAAGCGCATCGGAAAAGGCGTATCAGACGTGATCATAATCCACCGCGACATGCGCCGATTTCGGGTAGGACTGGCAGGTCAGCACGAACCCGGCCTCGGTCTCCCACGGCTCCAGGGCGAAATTCTGCGCCATCGTCACCTCGCCCTCGAGCAGGCGAGCGCGGCAGGTGCCGCACATGCCGCCGCGGCACGACCAGGGCAGCACCAGGCCGGCGCACTCGCCGGCGTCCAGGATAGCCTCGCCTGCCGCCATCGGCACCGTGCTGGTCTTGCCGTCGTAGGTGAGGGTGGCGGTGGCGAAGGCCGGCGCGTCGGCCGCCGGCCTCGGTACGCGCGGCGCCGGCGCGCCGGCGATGGCGAAGCGCTCGACGTCGATGCGCGCGGGCGGCACGCCGAGTTCGGCCAGCGTGGCACTGGCCGCCTCGATCAGCCCGGCGGGGCCGCAGATGAAGGCGTGGTCGATCCGCTCCGGCGCCACGTTGGCCGCCAGCAGGCGGCGCAGCTTCGCCGCGTCGAGCCGTCCGCCGAGCGCCGGCACGTCCCGCGGCTCGCGCGACAGCACGTGCAGCACGGTCAGGCGGTCGAGGAAGCGGTCCTTCAGCTCCTCCAGCGCGGTGCGGAACATGATCGAGCCGGCATCGCGGTTGCCGTAGAGCAGCACGAACCGGCTGGCGGGCTGGCGGGCCAGCACGCTGCGCAGAATGGACAGCACCGGCGTGATCCCCGAGCCGGCGGCGATGCCGACATGCACGCACCCCGGCCGCGCCGCGCAGGCGGCCCCGAAGCGCCCTTCCGGCGGCATCACGTCCACCATGTCGCCCGGCCGCAACGCGGTGTTCGCCCAGGTGGAGAACCGCCCGTCGGCCACCTGCTTGACGGCCACGCGCAACGCGCTCTCGTCCAGGCCGGTGCAGATCGAATAGCAGCGCCGCACCTCAGCCCCATCGAGGGTCGCGCGCAGTGTCAGGTACTGGCCGGGCGTGAAGGCGAAGCGCTCGCGCAGCGCCTCGGGCACCGCGAAGGCAATCGACACCGCTGCGGCGCTCTCGCGGCGGAGTTCGGCGACGCGCAGGCGGTGGAACGGTTCGGTCGCCATCGTCAGCGGCACTTGAACACCCGGCACCGCCCGCTCAGCCCCTCTCCCGGGCCGCCTTGAAGCCGGCGACGAACCGGGCGAGCGTGTCCGACGTCGAACCGCGCTGCAGCATCACTTCGATCAACTGGAACCGGCCGTGGCTTGCCACCGCCCGCTCCAGCGCCGCGGCGAGTTCGCGCCGGCTGTGCACGCGCACGCCTTCCCCGCCCAGCGGCCCCGCCAGCTCGGCGAACCGCCAATCGGACAAATCGTTGAATCGGCTCTCGGGTTGGAACACCCGCAGCATTTCCCAGCTCGCATTGTTGAACACCACGACGATCGGGTCCCAGCCGTAGCGCCGGCAGTTGCCGAGCTCGAAGCCGGTCATCTGGAAGGCGCCGTCGCCGACCAGGATCAGCGGACGCTGTCCGGTGGCGACGCAGCCGCCCAGCCCGGCCGGCACGCCGAACCCCATGCCGGCATAATAGCCCGGCGCCACCAGCGGCGCGTTGCCGATCTCCATGGCGGTGAACAGGCAGTCGCCCATGTCGGCGGCGATCGGCATCGGGCCGTGGCGGGCGAACAGGTCGTTCACCGCGGCGGCCACGTCCGAGGGCTGCAGCGCCGTATCGTCCGCCACCAGGGTGCTGACGGGCCGCGCGGGCGGCGACGGCCCGGCCGCTCCCGGCGCCGGCGCGCGCGCCAGCAGCGCATCCACCAGGTCGTCGAGCGGAATGGCGGGAAAGTGGTGGTAGCCGACCCGAACCTCGCGGTCGATCGCCAGCATGGCGCGCCGCATGTCGATCTTCTGCTCCGAGACCGCGAAGTTGGTGTCCGACAGGATCACGCCGAGCAGCAGCAGCCCGTCCGACTGCTCGACCAGCTCGGTGATCGCGCGTTCGCCGGCCGCGCCCAGGTAGGTGCCGCGCACCACGTCGGGATGCGCGTTCAGCAGGCCGCGACCCATGAAGGTGGTGACCACCGGCAGGCCGAGTGCGCGGGCCAGCGCGGCGGCGCGGTCCTCCACGCCGTAGCGCCGGGTTTCCACATCGACCATCAGCACCGGGCGCTCGGCGGCGTGCAGGCGGGCGATGATTTCGTCGGCGCATTCGGCCAGCGCGCCGGGGTCGGCGGGGCGGCGGGGCAGCACGTCCACCTGGCCGACCTCCACGCCCACCAGGTCGCGCGGCAGTTCGATGTAGACCGGCAGGGAAAACTCCTGCGCGCTGCGCAGCACGCGGGCGATCTCGCCGGCGGCGCGGTCCGGGTCGTCGAGGATGGCCTGGTCGCAGGTGATCTCGCGGAACACGCGCGACTGGGTGTCGAGCGCGCGCGACATGTGGTGCAGTTGCCAGCCGGCGGCGCCCTCGGCCACGCCGGGCGCGCCGGAGATCACCACCACCGGCGAGCGCTCGGCGAAGGCGCCGGCGATCGGGTTCACCAGGTTGAACGCACCGGCGCCCCAGGTGACCACGGCCACCGAAATCGAGCCGTGGAACCGGGCCGCCGCGTCGGCGGCGAAGCCCACCGCCGGTTCGTGGCTGAGCGTGTAGAACGGCAGCGTGCCGCTCTCCTCGATCACCTTGAAGAACGGCAGCACGAAGTCGCCGGGGATGCCGAAGATCTCGCGGGCGCCGTGCGCGCTGAGCGCGTCGAGCAAGGCGTGTCCGAGCGTCGGCATGGCGGCTCCCCCTATTCGGTCCCGTGTCCCAGATAGAGTTCGACGATGCGCGGGTTGCTGGCCAGCTCCGCGCTCGGCCCCTCCAGCGTGATGCGCCCGGTTTCGAGCACAAAACCGTTCTCCGAAACCTGCAACGCCGCGCGCGCATTCTGCTCGACCAACAGGATCGCCACCCCGGTGCTGCGCAGCTCGGTGATGGTGCGGAAGATGTCGCGCACCACCAGCGGCGCCAGGCCCAGGCTCGGCTCGTCCAGCATCAGCAGGGCCGGTCGCGCCATCAGCGCCCGCCCCATCGCCAGCATCTGCCGCTCGCCGCCCGACAGCGTGCCGGCCTGCTGGCGCCGCCGTTCGGCCAGCCGCGGAAACAACGTCCAGACGCCTTCCAGCGCCAGGCTGGCGGCATGGCGTCCTTCATGGCGATGGCGGAAGGCGCCAAGCCGCAGGTTGTCCTCCACGCTCATGCTGGCGAACAGTTCGCGGCGTTCCGGCACCAGCGACATGCCGCCCTGCACGCGCGCCGCCACCCCGGTGCCGCGCAGATCGTGCCCGTCGAAGCGGATGCGGCCCTGCGACGGCACCACGCCCATCACCGCGTTCAGCAGCGTCGACTTGCCCGCTCCGTTCGGCCCGATCACTGTCGTGATGCTGCCTGCCGTCACACTGAGCGAAACCCCGGTGACGGCGGGAATGCCGCCATAGGCCACCGAGACGTCGTCCAATTGCAGAACGGGGGTCACGCCACGCTGCCCAGGTAGGCCTCGATCACCGCCGGGTCGTTGCGCACCGCCTCGGGGGCGCCCTCGGCCAGCTTGATGCCGAAATCCATCACCACCAGCCGGTCGGTGAGCTTCATCACGAAATCCATATCGTGCTCGACCACCAGGATCGTCACGCCCTGCTCGCGCAGGCGGTCCAGCAGCGCGGCCAGTTCGGCCTTTTCGTTGTGGCGCAGCCCGGCGGCCGGTTCGTCCAGCAGCAGCAGCACCGGGTCGAGGCACAGCGCGCGGGCGATCTCCACCACGCGCTGCTGGCCGAGCGGCAGGCTGGTCGCCGGCCGGTCGGCATGCTCGGCCAAGCCGACGCGCTCGAGCTGCCGCCCCGCCTCGGCGTAAAGCTGCGCCTCCTCGGCGCGGTCCAGCCGCAGCACCCCTTCGAGCGAGCTGGCGCGGCCGCGCAGATGCGCCCCGATCGCCACGTTCTCGATCACCGACATGCTCGCCACCAGCCGCACCTGCTGGAAGGTGCGGGCGATGCCGAGCTGCGCGATCGCCGGCGCCGTCATGCCCACCAGCTTGCGGCCGAGGAACTCGACCGTTCCCGCATTGGGCTGGTCCACCCCGGTCAGCAGGTTGAAGGTGGTGCTCTTGCCGGCGCCATTGGGTCCGATCAACCCGACGATCTCGCCGGCGGACAGCGTGAAATCGACGTCATTCACCGCGGTCAGGCCGCCGAAGTCGCGCCGCAGCCCGCTGACCGACAGCACCGGTGCCCCCCGCTCCGGCATGCTGCGCACCGGCAGCGCCGGCGTGCCGGGCCGCACGCGGTGGTGCTGCGGGCGCACGCGGGCCAAATGCGGCCAGATGCCCTCGGGCGAGGCCTGCAGCGCCAGCACCAGGATGACGCCGAACACGATGCTCTCGAAATTGGCCTGGGTGCCGATGAGCTTCGGCAGCAGGTCCTGCAGCGCGTCGTTCACCACGGTCACCAGGCCGGCGCCGAGCAGCGCGCCCGGCACGTGCGCCGCGCCGCCGACCACCGCCATCAGCAGGTATTCGATGCCGGCGTTCAGCCCGAACGGCGTGGGGTTCACCGAGCGCTGCATGTGCGCGTACAGCCAGCCCGCGAAGGCCGCCAGCACGGCGGCGTAGACAAAGGCCAGCGTGCGCACCCGCGCCGTGTTCACGCCGAAGCTGGCCGCCGCCAGCGCGCCGCCGCGCAGCGCGCGGATGGCACGCCCGGCGCGGCTGTCCAGCAGGTTGCCGGTGGCCAGCGCCGCCAGCACCACGCCGATCCAGATCACGCTGAAATAGAGCCGTGAGTCGATCAGCCGCAGCCCGCCGATCGCCAGTGGCGGAATGGCGGAAATGCCGTCGTTGCGCCCGAACAGGTCGAGGTTGGCGAAGGTGTAGTACAGGCTCACCGACCAGGCGATGGTGCCCACCGCCAGGTAGTGCCCGGACAGCCGCAGCGTCACCGCGCCGATCAAGAGCGCCGCCACCGCGGCGACCGCGAGCGACGCCGGCAGGGTGAGCCAGGGTGAAACCCCCCACTGCACGGTCAGGATGGCGGTGGTGTAGGCGCCGAAGCCGACGAAGCAGGCCTGGCCGAACGAGGTGATGCCGCCCACGCCGGTCAGCACCACCAGCCCGATGGCGACCACGGCGGAAATGCCGACATAGTTGCCCAGCGTCACCCAGAACGGCGGCAGCCCCGGCAGCCATGGTACCACGAAGCACAGCGCCAGCGCCGGCAGCGGCCACAGGAAGCGCCAGCGCATCATACCGGCCCACCTGTCATTTGACTCCTCGGCAACGGAAGCTGTGCCGGTATGAGTCTTTGTCTTGCGCGCGGCCGCTCCACCAGCCCGGCGCGCGGGCTTCCGCGTCGCCCGGCGCGCGGACTCCGATGAGCGAAGAGGCGCATCGGTATCATTCGTCCTCCGCGTCGCCGCCGCGCAGGCTGCGCAACAGCAGCACCGGGATGATCGCGGTGAACACGATGACTTCCTTGAATGCGCTGGCCCAGAACGAGGAGAAGCTTTCCAGCACGCCGACGCCCAGCGCCGCCAGTGCCGCGGCGGGATAGCTGGCCAGCCCGCCGATGATGGCGGCGGTGAAGCCCTTCAGCCCGATGAGGAATCCGGTATCGTAGTAGATCGTGGTCAGCGGCACGATGAGCACCCCGGAGAGCGCGCCGATCACTCCGGCCAGCGCGAAGGCGATCTCGCCGGACTGCGCCGTGCCGATGCCGACCAGCCGCGCCCCCAGCCGGTTCACCGCGGTCGCGCGCAGCGCCTTGCCGTACAGCGTGTAGCCGAAGAAGCCGTATAGGCCGCCGATCAGGGCGAGCGTCAGCCCGACGATCCACAGCGACTGGCCGGGCACCGTCAGCGGCCCGACCGACAGCATGGCATCGGAGAAGCCGGTGGCGCGCGAGCCTTCCGGGCCGAAGAACACCAGCCCCAACCCCACCAGGGCGAGGTGCACGCCCACCGCAGCGATCAGCAGCACCAGCACGGAGGCCTGGGCGAGCGGGCGGAACGCCACCTGGTAGAGGCAGGGCGCCATCGGCGTCACGATGAGCAGCGCCAGCAGCGCCTCCACCAGCACGCCGGGGTGCAACGGCGCCAGCCGGTAGGTGAGCAGCAGCACCGCCAGCGGCAGCAGCAGCGTGGTCGCCACCAGGCGCACGACGCCCCGCGGGCGCAGCGTGAGCCGTGCGGACCATAGCGAGGAAAGGCAGGCGGCCACGCCGAGCGCGCACAGCAGCCACACGCTGCCCGGCACCTGGCCGGCATCCAGCGCCGCGTAGGTCAGCGCGCCAAAGGCGACGAACTCGCCCTGCGGAATGAACACCACGCGCGTAACCGCGAACACCAGCACCAGCGACAATGCCAGCAAGGCATAGATGGCGCCGTTGACGACGCCATCCTGCACCAGGATCAGCAGGATCGTCGGGTCCATCACCTTGGCGCCGGACCCTTCGTCAATCTGGCAGGAGCAGGGATCCGAAGACCCCTGCCGGGTCCGGACTGTCTCAGGGCAGCAGCTTCCAGGCGCCGTCCTTGATGGTCACCATCACCCGCGCGCGCTCGTCGAAGCCTTGATGGTCCTGTGCCGAAGTGGTGGCGATGCCGTGGCACAGCACCAGGCCCTTTGCCTGCTCCATGGCGTCGCGCAGGCCGGCGCGGAATTCCGCGGTGCCCGGCTTGCCCTTGGTCAGCGCGGCCGGAATGGCGGCCTCGATCATGCGGAAGGCGTCGTAGGCGTGCGCCCCGAAAGAGGTCGCCGAACCGGCGCCGTTGGCCACTTCGTAGCGCTTGATGTAGTCGAGCGCGACTGCCTTGACCGGGTTCGAATCCGGCAACTGGTCGGCCACCACGATCGGGCCGACCGGCAGGAAGGTGCCTTCCAGGTCCTTGCCGCCGACGCGCAGGAAGTCGGCGTTGGCGGCGCCGTGGGTCTGATAGTAGAGCCCGGCGTAGCCGCGCTCCTTCAGGGTTTTCTGCGGCAGCGCCGCCGGCGTGCCGGCGCCCGCGACCAGCACGGCATCCGGCTTGGCCGCCATGATCTTCAACACCTGGCCGGTGACGGTGGTATCGGGGCGGGCATAGCGTTCCACGTCCACGATGCGGATGCCGCGGTCCTTGGTGGCGCGTTCCATTTCGGTCAGCCAGCCGTCGCCGTAGCCGTCGTTGAAGCCGATGAACGCCACCGTCTTGACGCCCTTGCTCGCCATATGCGTGGCGATCGCATCGGCCATCAGGCTGTCGTTCTGCGGCGACTTGAAGATCCAGCGCTTCTCCGGCGTCATCGGCACGACCAGCGAGGCCGTGGCGGCCATCACCACTTCCGGCACGCCCTTCTCGGCCGCCACCGTGCTCATCGCCGCCGAGGCCGGCGTCGCGGACGAGCCGATCACCGCATCCACTTTGTTCTCGTCGATCAGCTTGCGGATGTTGGCGACACCCTTGGTGGCGTCGGTGGCGTCGTCGAGCACGAAATATTCCACGTCCTGCCCGGCGATCTGCCTGGGCAGGATGTTCACAGTGTTGCGCTGTGGAATTCCCAGCGAGGCGGCCGGACCGGTTGCCGACATGCTCATGCCGATGCGGATGGTGTCCGCCGACGCCGCCGATACCGAAAGAACCGCGCCCGTCACGATAGCGAGCAGCGCGGGCACACCAGATCTGGCCATACCGTCCTCCATCGTGATGCGGAATGCGACCGCAACCACCTCACGCCGGGGACTTTCCCTGGGCGGCAGCGTGGCGGACGATGTGTAGTCCGGCACGATTGCGTGTCAATACTTTGCCAGTGACGTTGCCAAGGGACCAGCCATGCCACGCCTGACCACCGCCCAGGCTACCGTCGATGCCCTGCTGCGGCACGACCTCCATACCCTGTTCGCCCTGCCCGGCGTGCACAACGACCACCTGTTCGACGCCGTGCACGCCAGCGGCGGGCGGATGCGCGTGCTGCACCCGCGCCACGAGCAGACCTCCGCCTACATGGCGCTGGGCGCCGCCCTGGCCACCGGACGCGCGCAGGCCTACGCAGCGGTGCCCGGCCCCGGCATCCTGAACACCACGGCGGCGTTGCTGACCGCCGCGGGCACCTGTGCGCCGGTGCTGGCGATCGCCGGCCAGGTGCCGGCGGACGCGATCGACCGTGGCTGGGGCCACCTGCACGAACTGCACGACCAGCTCGGCCTGCTCCGGCACATAGTGAAATGGGGCGCCCGCATCGCCTCCGCCGCTGCCGCGCCCGCGCTGGTCGCCGAGGCGGTGCGCGCGGCGTTGAGCGGCCGCCCCGGGCCGGTGGCGCTGGAATGCGCCATCGACACCTGGGGCCGGCACGGCCAGGCCACGCCCGTCGACCCGCTGGCTCTGCAGCGCCCCGAAGTGGACCCCGACGCCGTCGCCGAGGCGGCCCGGCTGCTGGGTGCCGCCGAGCGGCCCATCATTATCGCCGGCGGCGGCGCGCTGGCGGCCGGGCCGGAACTGCTAGCGGTGGCGGAACTGCTGCAGGCCCCGGTGGTGACCTACCGGCGCGGCCGCGGCGTGGTGCCGACCACGCACCCGCTGGCCGCCTCCCTGCCGGTCGGCCAGCGCCTGTGGAAAGACGCCGACGCCGTGCTCGGTGTAGGCACGCGGCTGCACTTTGCCCAGGCGGTCTGGGGCACCGACCCGGACATCAAGGTGGTGCGCATCGACATCGATGCCGAGGCCATTCCTCGCTTCCGCCGCCCCGACGCCGCCATACTGGCCGACGCCGCCGACGGGTTGCGCGCGCTGCTGGCCGCGCTGCCCGCGCACAACCGCAAGCGCGCGCCCCGCGAGGACCTCGCCGCCGCGCAGGCCGCCTTCGCCGAACGGCTGGCCCGCCAGGAGCCGCAGATGGGCTTCCTGCGCGCGCTGCGTGCGGCACTGCCGGAGGACGGGGTGGTGGTGGAGGACGTCACCCAGGTGAGCTTCGTCGGTCGGCTGGCGTTTCCGGTGGCCGCACCCCGGCGCTACATTTCGCCGGGCTACCAGGACAACCTGGGCTGGGCCTACGGCGCCGCGCTGGGCGTGCAGGCAGCGTTGCCCGACCGCGCCGTGGTGGCGCTCTGCGGCGACGGCGGATTCATGTACCAGGCGCAGGAACTGGCCACTGCCATGCGCCACGCGCTGCCGGTGGTGGCGGTGGTGTTCGACGACGACGCCTTCGGCAACGTGCGCCGCATCCAGGCCGAGCAGTTCGGCAACCGGCTGATCGCCTGCGACCTCGCCAACCCCGACTTCTGTGCCTTCGCCCGCAGCTTCGGGGCCAATGCCTTCCACGCCACCGACCCGGCCGGCCTGCAGTCCGCGCTCGCCGAGGCGCTGGCGGCGCGCGCGCCGGCGCTGGTGCACGTCAAGGTGGGCGAGATGCCGAGCCCGTGGGACATGCTGGCGCCGCGCCGCATGCGCGGCCACGACCACTGGCGGCCGTCGCTGCCATAATATCAACAGCCTTGTCGCCGCGACTCCTCGCCCATAGGATTATCTCCCGCTTGGGGAGACTCGAACGCCATGATGGCGGGTTCGCATGTCGCGCTCGGCGCCGCCGGCTGGGTTATCGCGGCGCCGCATCTTGGCCTGCCCGCCCTGGACCCGCTGGCGCTCGGCCTGGCGGTCGCCGGATCGCTGCTGCCCGATATCGACCATCCGAAATCCTGGGTGGGCCAGCGCACGCGGCCGACCTCGACGATCATCGCCGCGCTGCTCGGCCATCGCGGGGCGACGCATTCGCTGCTCGCACTCCTCGGCTGCGGCTGGCTGCTGCTGCACGGCGCACCGCACGGCTTCGTCGCGCCGGTGCTGGTGGGCTACCTGTCCCACCTGTTCGGCGACCTGCTCACCCCGCGCGGGTTGCGGCTGGCCTGGCCGTGCAAGGGCACCTGGGCGTTGCCATTGTGCCGGGCCGGCTCGCCCTTCGAGCCGTTGGTGGTGGCCGCCGTGCTGGCCTGGGCCTGCTTTGCGGCGATCGGTCCGCAATCCCGCCATTCCCTGCTGGAAGCCAGCCGCCTCTGCCGCTGGGCCGGCCCCGACCTGGTCCCCGCGCTCTGCCTGCCAAAACCCCCGACGCCTTCCTGACGCCGTTGCCTACGCCGCGCGATCGCGCAGCGAGCGTTGCAGGTCGCGCTCGATGGCTTCCATATCCACCGTGCTGCATTCCGCCACCACGTCGCGCCAGTCGGACACGTCGCCCACCGTCGTCGGGTTGAAGCGCAGCAGTTCCCGTTTCAGGAACGGAAACCCGGACTGCAGCAGTTGCCGCCAGAAATCCGAGGTCGGGTTCAGCGGCAGCGACGCGGTTACCGCCGCGCGGATGTGCCGGGCCTGCGCCAGCCGTCCGCGCAGGCGCGCATCCAGCATGATCGGGTAGCCGTCGTCGTCGGTTTCCTCGCCATCCAGCACCCGTGGCTGGTCCGGCGCCGATACCTCGTGCACCAGCTCCTCGTAGCGCCACACCGCCCGTGCCCGCAGGCCGATGCGCAGGAAGCGCTGCGTCAGCCCCACCTCGTAATGCAGGATCACCCACCACTTGGACGACACCGGCCGCACGCTGCGCCAGAACGCCTGCCAGGCCGGGCTGGTCAGCGCCGCCCGGCCGAACGCCACGAAATAGGATTGCAGGTGGTAGCGGGTCTGCCAGCTCTCGGTCAGCCCCCACAGGTCGGCGCGCGCGAAGTCGATCCGTTGCAGGATCGGCTCGAGTGGCTGCAGCGGCCCGTAGACGCTGTCGTTCACCAGCAGCACCATTTGGGTGTCCGGCCGCGGCAGCCCGGCCCGCTCGATGGCCTCGCGCATGGCGCCGAAATCGTAGCCGACGTTGCGCCGCACGATCACCCCGGCGCACAGCGGGCGCAGCGCCGCCATCGCGTCGGCGCGCAGCTTGCCCGAATTGGTGACGAACACCACCGATAGCCCGGCCGCGCGCAGCGCCGAAATATACTCCAGCACATACGGCCGCACCGCCCCGGCGCGGTCGAAATGAATGAAGATCGCCACCTGCGGCCCGAGCTTGAAGCCGTCCTCCGGCCAGACGCTCCTGGCCTGGTGCGGGTTGCGCAAGTAGCTCGCCAGGAAGAACAGCGACGGCACCGCGCGCTGCCAGATGAAGCGCCAGGCCCGGCCGGGCAGGTGCAGCAGGTATCGTAACCGACGTTTCACGCCACGCCCTCCGTTCGCCCGACCATCGCCGCCGCCTGGCGCTCGCCGTCCAGCGCCGCCTGCCACAGCGGCGCTGGCGCTTCGCCCGCCGCCGCTTTAATCTCATTGAACCTGATGGTCTGGATGAGGTCATCCATGGTGCGA
>CAIMEK010000298.1 GCA_903839965.1 uncultured Acetobacteraceae bacterium
ATACAGCCGGCGCGCGGCAGCGTCGACGGAAAGATAATCCCACCCCCCCTCGCCTCCGATCGGAATCACCTTGATGAACCGGTACGGCGCATCCGCACTGAGCGCGCATGTGCCCGCAAGACTCGCGCAGCACAATGCCATGAGGCCAAAGAATCGCAACACGTTACTTTGATTCATGGTTTGTCCCCTTGCCGTTACCGGCTGCACAGGTGATAGAGGTAGTTGAAACAGCTCACCGCCCCCACTCCATCATCCGGATCGGCATGCCGCGCGTGAGTTCCGCCACCAGCGGCGGACGCTGCCACGCCAGCGCCTCCTGGCTCAGGCGCTCCGCCGTGGTTGCGCCGAGGTGGAAACGGAACCGGAAGCGGTGCACGCCCTGATCGGCCACCACCGCCCGTGGAAAATCGGCGCTGCACGGTTCGTGATGCGCCATCAGCGGCGCGCGCAGCAGCGTGAAACGCGCCTGCCGCGGCGTCGCATCCAGCGCAAAGCTGTCGGGACAGGTGACGCCGACGGCGGCAAAACGCGCCCAGTCCTGGAGCGGACGCTCGGCGCCATCGTTGGCGCGTACCAGGCCCATGCCGGGAGTACCGTCCTCGCGGTCCTGCTCGCCGTCGAGCGGCAGCGCAAGCTTCAGCAGTTTCCGGCGTTCGCGCCAGTTGACTTCCAGCCGCAGCTCGACCGCGTCTTCGCCGGCCTGCACGCGCCATTCCGCCTTGACCCGGCTGTCGCCCAATTCGCCTTCCTGCACCAAGGAGGCCATCAGGGGTCCACGGTCAAGAATCACCGCCGGCGCCCAGCGAACTTCCTGCACCGGCCCTTCGGCATAGCGGTCGAGGCGATGACTCCAGGTGTCGCTGGCATCCTCGATCAGATGCAGTGCGATTCGTCGGGAAGGCAGATGGCGGCCAGTCAGCGTGGCACCCCAGGGGCCGACCTCCACCGCAGCGCCCACGTCGTTGGCGAGGCGCGTCCCCTCGGCATGAGCCCGCGCTGCCAGGACAGCCGGCGGCTGACTCAAATCCATGCGCAACGGCAGCATCCCGCCGGCAGGAATGGCGGCGTGCACCAGCACGCGGCGCATCCCCCACCACCACGTGGCATCGAAGCCGATGCCGACGGCGAGTTCCTGGAACTGGACCTCCCGGCCATCCGTCCCGAGCAGGCGCCAGGGGCGCCGCCACTCGCCTTCCAGATAGACCACCGCCTCGCACCACCCTGCAAACGCGTCCCGACCCGGATTGGCGAGAACGATGCGCGGCAACTCATCGTCCGGCAGCGCGGCCATCTGCCGACGGACCGCATAGGCCGTGATCTCCCCGGCAACCGCCGCGGCGCCGCCGAGTTGGTCCATGACCATGTGGTACACCTCGGGTCCGCCGGTGCCGCCCATGGTGTCGTGGAACTGATGGCTGCACACGGCCTGCCAGGCGCGGTCGAGCGCCGGCCGATCCTCGGGAGCGGACACGGCCTCGGCGCGCATCAGGGCGTGCTCGGCACGGCGGCTGCCGACCTTGACAGCGCGCACGGCGGTATAGCACCCGATGGCGTGCAGTTGCAGTTCGCCCACGACTTCCGGCAGTTTCACCCCATCGCCGGCGGCCGCCTCGAAGAAGCGGTTGATGGTCGAGAACTGCAGCGTGGCGCCGGGAATGATGTCACGGTTGTCGCGCACCCATTGCACCAGGCGTTCGGTGGGGCCCCCGCCATGGTTGCCCAGCCCGAAGAAGGCCATGGTGTGGTGCG
>CAIMEK010000299.1 GCA_903839965.1 uncultured Acetobacteraceae bacterium
CGGCCGATGCGGCGCTGGCCGCGCGCCCGCATGCCGCGCCCGCGTTGCGCGCCGCCCCAGCGGTGGAGGCGGCCTTGCGGGCCGATCCGGTGGCGCTGGCCGACTGGCGGCGGCGCACCGGGCGTCCCTTTCCCGTGCGGGCCGACCCCGCCCTGCCCGCCTGTTCGTGGAGCCTCGAGGGATGACGACCCCCAAACCCGCCGCCGCGCCGGCCTGCCCGATCTGCCACAAGCCGGCGACGGAGCGGCATCGTCCGTTCTGCAGCGCCCGGTGTGCCGATGTCGACCTTGGCCGCTGGTTCGGCGAGACCTATCGGGTTCCGGCCGAACCGGTGGACCAACCTGAGTCGGACGACGATTTGCCGGGTTGATCGCCGCGCCGTGCTGGGCTATGCCCGCCGCCTCCGACGCGGTTGCGGCGGGCCCAGGTAGCTCAGTTGGTAGAGCATGCGACTGAAAATCGCAGTGTCGGTGGTTCAATTCCGCCCCTGGGCACCATTTTGAAATTGCTGGGGTCTTCGGCGATTTCGGGGTCAAGAATCCGGCCTGACATTTGCTGCTATGGCTTTGCGGACCCCGGCGGACCCTTTTTTGGGTCCAATTCGGGCCGCGTCGCCTCGTGGCCAAGGTGCTTTGATAAGCATCGTTCGCATTTAGGCGAATGTTCTGACAGCGATCGGGTCCGAGAGCAGGATAGGGGAGTTCCGCAACGAACCACCGAGCCGCCAACCAACCGGTGTAGGCCTCCAAGCGCAGCGCCGCGAAATGAAAGAGAAAAATTGTTTGGCCGGATTATCCGGCTTCACTCCCCTGACCTCCGTTAACAAGAGAAAGGCCATGTGCCGAGACTAGATTTCGTCGAATGCTCCAACCGTCCGCAGCACCATTGCTGTCCATGACATCCTGTCGCGCAGCGACGGAGCGGTCCGGCAGGGCAAGCGCGACAGGCAGTACGTGCCCGTTCTTCTCAGCCATCACTCTCACCGCAACGGTCACCCATTCGCTCAAACAATGAGCCTTGGCCCAGGATTGCGCCACAGGCGCGACGGCGTGCGTGCAACGGTGCTATAGAACCCGACGGCACCGCGCCTGGCTCGCTTTCGAGAAAAGAGATCCGGTAACATGAACGAATCCACGACAGCCGAACAGCAGGCAGAAGTCGATCGCCATAACTGGTTTCACAGCATCGATTTCGGAAGCGGTGTCGTTTCTAAAGGCGCCAAGACCCTGGACGTCCTCGCCAGAGAGCACGCGGCACTGCTGGGCGGGCTGGATTTCACCGGCAAGTCCGTCCTCGATATCGGCGCCTGGGACGGAGCTTTTTCATTTGCCGCCAAGCGGGCCGGGGCAAGCCGTGTCGTGGCAGCCGACTACCTTATGTGGAACGATCCTTTCTACCAGGGCCGCATAACCTTCGAGCTTGCCCGGAAAGCGCTGGGCCTGGACATCGAGGCTGTCGAAGTCGATGTGGACGCAGTGAACCCGGCGAGGGTTGGACGGTTCGACGTAGTGCTTTTCCTCGGAGTTTTCTATCACCTGTTCGATGCGCCAAAGCTCACGCGGCAGGTCAGTGCGTGTGCGACCGACCTCCTGATCTTGGAAACACACCAGGATGCAATCAATGTCCCGCGTCCGGCCATGGTGATGTATCCCGGCCGTGTGCTGAACAACGATCCCTCGAACTGGTGGGGACCGAATCCACAGTGCGTCTATGAGCTTCTCAGTGAAGCGGGTTTCTCTCGGGTGTTTTACCAAGATTATCCCGGAGAAGGCATCACCAATCCTTCAGCCACACAGTTCCGCCAACGCGGCATCTACCACGCGTTCCGGGACGATGCCGCGCTCAGTCGCTTCATTGCGTTTCCGGGGGCGAAGAACTGGCACGACTTTGGCCGATCGGAGCAGCGGGAGAAGATTTTCGCGGGCCACGATTCGATCGATGCGCTCCGCCAGCGTGCGGAGACGGCTGAGCATGAACTGGCACTGATCCGGAACTCGCGGTCCTGGCGCTGGACGGCCAAGTTTCGGCGCTCGTAAGGTCCGTACCTCGCTCACTGCGGCAATGCGAACGGTCGTTCCGGGACCAACACCTGCATGGGGCGAAGCCTCATTCTGCAGGAACACACGCTGTCCCGCTAACGGGGTTTCGCCAGGGTGGAATTGAAGATGGCGTCGGCCTCGTCCCGGTCCTGAACCGGGATCCATCCGGCGTCGAACAGGCAAGCCCTGACCGCGGTCTCTCTTGCGTCTTCGTTATAATCGACGGTCACGAAGGATGGCGCGGAAATATGGCCGCCAATCGTCGTGCACCTGCTGGAACAGCCGCTGCTCGAACATTTCGTGTTCGATATCGATGGCGTCTGGCCGGAAGAAACCATGACCAGTTGCGGCATGGGCGGGAATTGCCGGTAGCTGCGGGCTTCGCAGCCCGACTTCGTCGCGGCGAACTCCATCGGAGTGCCGCCAGGCTTCGCCCAGTAGCCCGCACATCCGCCAAGGATCAGTGCCAAAGCAAGATGGCAGCCTGTGAGCCGAATGCAGGTTGCATGGCGTCCCAAGGCAGATCGATTCGACTGCGCACACATTACCCGCGCAACGTCGCCGAGCCAACGCCAATCGAGAGCGCCCGGCTCAGGGTTGCTCGATGACGAGCAACCCATCCACGGCGGTAACCACCTCGCCGGTCCACTTGATCGGATTCACTTCCAGCACGAAGCGCCGCCAGGGCGCCGCGGCGGCCAGGCGGGAGAAGGCGGTGACGAAATCGATCACGGGTTGCAGAACGGACGGCGTGCGCGCCGCCTTGCGCAGGATGCGCAGGCCCGCCAGCGCCCGCAGGGCCTGCCCGGCGTCGAGCGGCGCGGGCACCACAACTACGTCGTCGATCAACTCGGTCAGGCCGCCGCCGGCGCCGAGTGAGACGAACACGCCGAAATCCGGGTCGCGCAACGCGGAGACCAGCAGTTCGATGCCGCCTTCGATCTGCTGCTGCACATAGATCCCGTCCAGTTGCTGCCCCTGCGCGGCGGCGCGGGCCTGCAGCGTTCGCCAGCTCGCCCGCACCTCGTCGGCCGACGCCAGCCCGAGCGCCAGCAACCCGGCGGCGGCGCGGTGGGTCACGGCGGCGGAGATGCCCTTCATGACGACGCGCCCACCGATCTCGCGTGCCGCCGCCGCGGCCTCGTCCTCGCTGCGGGCCAGCGTGCCGCGCGCCACCGCCAGCCCGGCGCGCGCCAGGATGGCGTGGCATTCAGGCTCGGAAATCACCGTCCCCGGCACGGCATGCGGAACCTGGGCCGCCCAATCGAACGGCGGCGCATCGCTTTCGCACGGCGCCGGCTTGCCGGGTGCGCAGCGGTCCAGCGCGGCGGCGTAGTCGACCAGGCCGGCGATGGTGCGGATGGCGCGCGACCCTTCCGGATAGACGTAGACGGACGCTGCGCGCAGCGGCGCCCGTGCCTTCTCGACGATCAACGTCCAGGCGGCCAGCACGGCCTTGTCGCTGCGCCTGCGGAAATCGGTGACGATGCCCGCCATCATGTCCTCGTCGCGCGCCATCGGGCCGAGCTGGAAGAGCACCGTGTCGATCTGCGGATCGGCGGCGATGATGTCGAGCGCGCGGGGAAGGTGGGGCAGCCACCGCGCGTCCGAATAGGCCTGCGGCGTCAGGTCCACCGGGTTGCGCACCGAGGCGATCGGCGGAACCATGCCCTGCAGCGCGGCGCGTGTCGCCTCGGTGAGCGGCGGCACGGCCAGGCCCCTGCGGTCGCACTGGTCCGCCGACAGCACGCCGTTGCCGCCACCGAAGGTAATGACGGCAACCCCGCGGCCGCGCGGCAACTTGCCCAGGTCGGCGCCACTGAGCTGCATGGCAACGTCGAGCAGTTCCTCGTGCGAGGTCACCTTGATGGCCGCGCATTCCCGCAATACCGCGTCCCACACACGGCCTTCGCCCACCAGCGCGCCGGTATGGGCCTTCGCGGCGCCGGCGCTGGCCGGCGTGGCGCCGGCTTTCAGCACCACCACCGGCTTGCGCGCCGCCGCGGCGGCAAGCAGGGCGTGGCGGAATTTCTGCGGATCGCGCGTGCCTTCGATATAGACCGCGATCACCTTGGTGCGCGCGTCGTCCACCAGTGCGCGAACGAAGTCGCCGATGGTGAGCACCGCCTCGTTGCCGGTGCTGATCATGTAGCGGAAGCCGAAACCTTCGCGCTGCGTCAGGCCCTGCGTCATGGTCGCCAGGCCGCCGCTCTGGCTGACCATCGAGATGTTGCCGGGCAGCAGCCGGTCCGTCGACAGCATGAACGAGGCGAAGGAGGCGATCATCGGCGCATGCGGGTCGATGATGCCGATGCAATTGGGGCCGAGCAGGGCGAAGCCGGTCTCGCGGCACGTGGCCGACAGCGAATCCTGCAGCGCGCGACCGGCTTGCCCGCCCTCGGCGAAGCCGCCGGCCCAGACAATGCCGGCGGTAATGCCGCCCGCCACGCATTCGCGCACGACGTTCTCCACCGAGCCCGCCGGCACGGCGAGAATGGCGAGATCGGCGGCAGAGGGAAGCGCGGCCACGTTCGGATAGCAGCGCAGCCCGGCCACCGTCTCGCGGCCCGGGTTGACCGGCCATACATCGCAGGGGGCGTTGAACTTGCGCAACAGGCGCACCGCCGTTCCGCCCACGTTGCCGGCGGTGTCCGACGCGCCGATGACCGCGATCGAGCGCGGCGCCAACAGGTGCGAGACGTCGACGAAATCGGGCATGCCGGCCTATTCCTCGACCTGCGGCACGGTAGCGTTGACCTGCGAAGGGCGCCGGCTGGCGCGGTGCCTGACCAGTTGGGCGTAAAGCTGGGAGAGAATCAGCACCCCGCACAGCGAGACGAACACGGCGCTGATCGGTCGGCGGATGAAAATGGAGAAATCGCCGCCGGATATCGCCATCGCGTTGCGGAAATTCTCCTCCATCCGCGGCCCGAGGATGAACCCCAGCAGCATCGGCGCGACGTGGAAGCGCAGCCGGATCATGCCATAGCCGACCAGCCCGAACACCAGCGTCTCGCCCACCTGGAACAGACTGTTGCGCGCGCTGTAGACGCCGATGCACACGAAGAACAGCGCACTCGGATAGAGCAGCCGGTACGGGATCGCCAGCATGCGCACCCAAATGCCGATCATCGGCACGTTCAGGATCACCAGGATCAGATTGCCGATCCAGAAACTCGCGATCAGGCCCCAGAAAATGTCCGGATGCTCCGAGATCAGCAGCGGCCCGGGCTGGATGCCCTGGATCATCAGCGCGCCAAGCAGCAGCGCCATGCCGGACTCGCCCGGAATGCCCATGCTCATCGTCGGAATGAAATCCGCCTGCACCGAGGAGTGGGTGGACGCCTCCGGGCTGGCCACGCCCTCGATCATGCCGGTGCCGAAACGCTCAGGCGTGCGCGAAATCTTCTTCTCCAGCGCATACGACACGAACGAGGCGATGGTCGGCCCGGTGCCCGGCACCATCGCGCACAGCGCACCCATCAGCGAGCCGCGCATCATCGCCGGCACGCCGATGCGCAGGTCGGCGCGGTTCGGCAGCAGGTCGCGCAAGCCGAGCCGCAGATTGCCGACATGCAGCGGCGCCAGCCGGTTGACGCTCTTGAGGAATTCGGCAATGCCGAACAGGCCAAGCGCCAACGCCACCAGTTCCACGCCGTCATAAAGATCGAGGACGCCGAAGGTGAAACGCGGCAGCCCGGTGTTCATATCCACGCCCGCCAGCCCGAGCATCTGCCCGAGCAGCATCATCGCCACGCCCTTCAGCGGCGAGCCGCGCGCCAGCGTGGAACCGGCGAGCAGGCCGAACAACATGAGCGTACACACTTCCGCCGGGCCGAAGTTCAGCGCGAAGCGCGCCACCACCGGCGCGAAGAACGTCATTTCCACGATGCCGAGCGCCGCCCCGATGCAGGCGCCGATGATGCTCAGCCCGAGCGCGGTGCCGCCCTTGCCCTGCTTGGTCAACGGGTAGCCGTCCAGGCAGGTGACGGCATGCGGCGGGTGGCAGGGCAGGTTGAGCAGGATCGAGCAGATCGCGCCGCCGTACTGCGCCCCGTAATAGATCCCCGCGAGCATCAGGATCGCCGCCACCGGCTTCATGCCGAAGGTCAGCGGCAGCAGGATCGACACCGTGGCCAGCACGCCAAGTCCTGGCAGCACGCCGACGATGTTGCCGACCAGCACGCCGACGAAGCACCACATCAGGTTGGCCGGCAGCAGCGCCACCTCGAAGCCGTGCCAAAGTCCGGTGAGCGAGGAACTCATGACTCGAACGGCCACTGCCAGAGCGGCAGGTTGATGCCGAGCAGGTAGCCGAACACGAAGCTGCCGCACACCGTCATCACCAGGGCCAGGATGAGGCTGCCCTTCAGCGTGGCGGAGCGGTCGCCGCGCGCGGAGACGAACACGCAGGCGAAGATCGCGCTGGCCAGGCCGGTGGCCCAGGCCAGGAAAATGAACAGCGCGACCCCGCCAATGATGCAGCCCCAGCCCCGCCAGTCCGGGCCGCGCAGGTCGGTGCCGCCCTCCAGCAGCGGGTCGGCTTCTTCCTCGACGGTGGACTTGGTCAGCGCGGCGCCGACGATGACCGCGCCGACCAGGGCGAGCGCGGAGCCAAGCAGCGCCGGATAGAAGCCGGGGCCGAGTTGCTTCAGCGTGCCAATGCTGTAGCGGCTGGCCTCCAGCACCGCCCCCACGCCGAGGGCGACGCAAATGCCGCCGGCGAGGAGTTCGCGCAACCGGGCGGAGTGCATGGCTGTGGCTCCGATGCGTCCGGGTCAGTGCGGCCGCAGCGTGGCGAGGATCGGCTTCACCCGGTTCTCGTTGTCGACCCACACCTTGGTGTAGCCCGCGGGGTCCAGGTAGCCCGGGGTCAGCGCGATGGCGCGCAGCTTCTCTTGGTGTTCAGGGTTTGCGATCACCGTCTTCATCGCATTGGTGAGCACCTCGACCACCTCCGCCGGAGTGCCGGCCGGCGCCACCATGCCGGTATTGGACACCGCGATCACGTCGTAGCCCTGCTCGCGCATCGTCGGCACGTCCGGCATCGACCAGTCGCGCTGTTCGTCGGAGACGCCGAGCACACGGAATTCTCCGCTCCGCTTGTAGGCGATGCCATCGACGGTGCCACCGGCGAGCATCACGACATGACTGCCCAGCAGGGCCGTGATCGACGGCGCGCCGCCTTCGAAGTGCACCGGGGTGAACTGCACGCCAGCCGCCTGCCCCATCATGAGGGTGAGGAAGTTGGGCACACCCATCAGCCCGCTGTCGCTGACGGTGACGGCGCCGGGAGTGGCGCGGGCCGC
>CAIMEK010000300.1 GCA_903839965.1 uncultured Acetobacteraceae bacterium
CGCGGCGCTGCTCGGCCGAGGTCGCGCGCCGCCGCATCGGCCGCCGCGGCGGTCTCGGCCGAGACGATCAGCGCCGCCAGCCGGCCGAACGGAGGCCAGTTGCCGGGCCGGCGCTGCGCCGCCTCGCGCGCCATGAACTCCGCCAGCCCGCCCGACAGCAGCGCCTGCATCACCGGGTGTTCGGGCGAGAAGGTCTGCAGCAGCACCCGCCCCGGCGCCTCGGCCCGCCCGGCCCGCCCCGCCACCTGGTGCAGCAGCTGCACGGTGCGCTCGGCCGCGCGCAAATCCCCGCCGGCCAGCCCCAGGTCGGCATCGACCACGCCCACGAGGGTCAGATGCGGGAAATGCCAGCCCTTGGCGACGATCTGGGTGCCGATGATCAGATCCACCTCGCGCGCCGCGATGGCCCGCGCCGCCTCGGCGCTGGCGTTCGGCCCGGGCAGCGTGTCCGACGCCATCACCAGCAGGCGCGCCGCGGGGAACAGCGCCTGCGCCTCCTCGGTGATGCGCTCCACGCCCGGCCCCACCGGGGTCAGGCTGTGCTCGGCGCCGCATTCCGGGCAGGCCGGCGGGATCGGCACGGCGTGGCCGCAGTGGTGGCACAGCAGTTGCTGCCGGGCGCGGTGCTCGACCAGCCAGGCCGTGCAGTTCGGGCACTGCATGCGATGCCCGCAGGCCCGGCACAACGTCAGCGGGGCGTAGCCGCGCCGGTTGAGGAACAGCATCGCCTGTTCGCCGCGCGCGAAGGTCGCATGCACCGCTTCCACCAGCGGCGGGGCCAGGAACCGGCCGCGCTCCGGCGGCGCGGCGCGCAGGTCGACCAGCGCGATTTCGGGCAGCGAGGCGCCGCCATGCCGGGCCGGCAGGTGCAGCACGCGGTAGCGCCCCGCCTCCACGTTCGACACCGTCTCCAGGCTGGGCGTGGCGGAGACCAGCACCGCCGGCGCCGCGCACAGCCGGGCCCGCACCACCGCCATGTCGCGCGCGTGGTAGACCACCCCCTCTTCCTGCTTGAAGGCGGTCTCGTGCTCCTCGTCGACGATGATCAGGCCGAGGTTCGGGAACGGCAGGAACAGCGCCGACCGCGCGCCCACCACCACCTGTGCCACGCCGGCATCCACCGCCCGCCAGGTGGTCCGCCGCACCCGCGAGGCCAGGTCGGAATGCCACACCGCGGGCGCCGCGCCGAAGCGGCGGGTGAAGCGGTCGATCCATTGCGCGGACAGCGCGATCTCCGGCAGCAGCACGAGCGCCTGGCGGCCGCGGCGCAGGCACTCCGCCACCGCCTCGAAGTAGACCTCCGTCTTGCCCGAGCCGGTCACGCCATCGAGCAGCGTCACCGAGAACCCGCCCGCGCGCGCCGCCGCGCGCAGCGCCGCCGCGGCGGCTTCCTGGTCGGCCGACAAAACCGGGCCGGGGTGATCCGGGTCGGGCCGGTCGAAGGCCGGGCGCGGCGGCAGCGCGGCGGGCAGCAACAATCCCGCCGCCGCCATCGACCGCAGCACCCCGGACGAAACCTCCGCCGCGCGCGCCAGTTCGGCACCCGGGCGCGGCTGCCCGTCGGCCAGCGCCGCCAGTACCCGCCTGCGCGGTTCGGTCAGGCGGCTTTCGGGCAAGGGGTCGGCCCGGCACCAGCCCGTCGGCAGCGTCTCCGGACTGAGCGCGTTCACCCGCAACGCCATCGCCAGCACCTCGCCCGGCGGCGCCAGGGTGTAGGCGGCAATCCAGTCCACCAGCCCGCGCAGGTCGGCGCGCATCGGCGCGGCATCGACAAGGGCCGAAATCGGCTTGAGGCGGTTGTCTCCCACCGCCGCGTCGGCCGGCCCGTCCCACACCACGCCGACCTCGGCGCGCCGGTTCAGCGGCACCAGCACGAGGTCGCCGGGCGCCACCTGCATGCCCGGCGGCACCCGGTAGTCGAACGGGCCGGCGAAGGGATATGCCAGCAGCACCGGCACCCGCGCCGCCGGCGGACATTGGTCCGCCACGGGCTCGCCAGGCGGCGGATCAAGCCCGCGCTTTGGGTTGGAGCCGACCATCAAGTATGCTCTGCCTGATTCGTCACCGTCGCGACAGCCCCCCAGAATGGAAAGACCCAGATGAAATTCTTTGTCGATACCGCGGACATTGCGGAAATCAAGGCATTGGCCGCCACCGGCCTGCTGGACGGGGTGACCACCAATCCCTCGCTGATCGCCAAGTCGGGGCGACGCATCCTGGAAGTCATCAAGGAAATCTGCGCCGTGGTCCCCGGCCCGGTCAGCGCCGAGGTGGCCGCCACCGAGTACGACCAGATCATGCGCGAGGCCGACGTGCTGCGCCGCATCGCCGGCAACGTCGCGGTGAAGGTGCCGCTGACCCCGGACGGGCTGCGCGCCTGCCGCACGCTTTCCGGCCAGGGCACCATGGTCAACGTCACGCTGTGCTTCTCGGCGGCGCAGGCGCTGCTGGCGGCCAAGGCGGGCGCCACCTTCATCAGCCCGTTCGTCGGCCGGCTCGACGATATCGGCCAGGACGGCATGCTGCTGATCGCCGACATCGTGCAGATCTACCGCAACTATCCGGTACTGAAGACCGAGGTGCTGGTGGCCAGCGTGCGCCACCCGATCCACGTGATCGAGGCGGCCAAGCTGGGCGCCCATGTGGCCACGCTGCCGCCGGCGGTGCTGCGCTCGCTCTACAACCACCCGCTGACCGACAAGGGGCTGGCGACGTTCCTGGCCGACTGGGCCAAGACCGGCCAGCAGATCGTCGAGACGGGAAGCACCTGATGGCGGAAGCCGCGCCTGCCCGGGAGGCGGCCGACCCGGAAGCGGTCGCCGCCTTCCTGCAGGCGCATCCCCACTTCCTGGTGGAACGGCCGGAGCTGTACCGCCACCTGGCCCCGCCGCTGCGTGTGCACGGCGAGGTGCTGGCCGTCCACATGGCGGAAATGGTGCGCGCCGAGCGGGCGCACGCCGCCGCCATGGCCGAACGCGCCGACGGCGTGCTGGCGGCCGGGCGGGCCGCGGCGGGCCTGACCGCGCGGGTGCACGAGGCGGTGCTGGCGCTGATCGGCGCCGACGACGTCGCCGAATGCGTCGCCCTGGTGTTGCCGGCGCTGCTGGCGGTGGACGCCGCCGCGCTGTGCATCGAGGGCCCGCTGCCGGGCGCCCACGCGCTGCCGCCCGGCACGGTGGCGCGGCTGCTCGGCGGCCGC
>CAIMEK010000301.1 GCA_903839965.1 uncultured Acetobacteraceae bacterium
ACCATCGCACGCGCGCAACTCCACCGCGAAGCCTCCCAGCCGTGCGCCCAGTGGCTCCATCGACGCCACCTCCGCCGTGCTGCCAAACCCTTGCAGCCCATTGTTGTCGATCAGGACAGTCAGATTGACCAGCTTGTGGTGGGCCGCGAAGATCAGCGCCTCGAAGGTGGACCCTTCCTGCCACTCGCCGTCGGAGGTCAGGCAGAACACCCGGCGCGCGTTTCCCTGCAGCCGCGCCGCCAGGGCGAGCCCCGCGGCCAGCGACAGCCCGTGGCCGAGGCTGCCGGTGGAGAACAGGATCGCCGGCAGGCCGGAGGCCGGCGGATGGCCCGCCAGGCGCGTGCCGTCCTGGTGGAAGGTGTCGAGGTCGGCATCGCTCAGCAGGCCCAGCGACCACAGCGTGGTGTAGTAGGCCCCCGCCGAGTGCCCCTTGGAGAGGATGAACTGGTCCTGCGGACGCATCAGTTCGTGATGCACCAGCATCATTGCATCCAGCGCCGAGAGATTGCCGCCGAGATGGCCGACCTTGCTGCGCCAGTGCATGTCCAGCAGCCGCCGGCGGGCCGCGTCGAGCTTCGCCGCCGACAACAGCCCGGCGGGCGCCGGGTTCGCGGAGTCGGCCCGCTCAGGGGGGGGGGCTGGGTGAGCTGGAGGCATGCGGCGGGGAGGAACCTTCGGAAGTCGGCGCGGCGAAGCGGTTGCGGGTCAGCCGTTTTACCCCGACTCCGTGGCGAATGCACGCCGGCGAGAAGGGCCGCCTGGGCGCGCCTCCCTATGGGGAACCGGCTGGATCGGTATTATGAAGCCGGGACCGGCATGGGTCGGACTGGAGGCTGCTGGGTGGAGCGTGGGTCGATCGAGAAATCGCGGGCGTCGTCGGCGGCGTGGCCGGGCGTGCGCGCGCCATGAACCGCGACTATCGGCGCGTGCTGCGCTTCCTGGCGGTCGGTTTGCTGAACACCGGCTTCGGCTATGCGTGCTATGCGGCCTTCATCGTGGCGGGAGCGCCCCTGTGGCTGGCCGTGAGCGGCGCCACCGTGCTGGCGTTCCTGTTCAACTTCCTGAGCTATGGCGGCCTCGTGTTCGACAACACCTCCTACCGGCTGCTGCCGCGCTTCCTGGTGTTCTATGCTGGGTTGGGCAGTCTGAACTTCGGGCTGCTGCGTCTGCTCGGGTGGCTGGGCGCGCCGCCGTTGCTGGCGCAGGCGCTGCTGTTGCCGGTGCTGGCACTGGCGGGCTACCTCGGCCTGCGCAGCTTCGTATTCCGCCGGCGGAGGGCCGCATGACCCGCTCCCCCGTGATCGAGGAGTTCAAGCCGATCCCGATCCGCCGCGGTGCGGGCGGACTGGACCGCGCGCTGTTCGCGATGCGCATGCTGGCGGACCTGCAGCTGCTCACCTGCGTGCGCTTCCTGGCGCCGCATCTCGGGCGCATGCAGGGCGATGTGCTGGACGTCGGTTGCGGCGAGATGCCCTTCCGCACGCTGCTGGGACCACAGGCGCGCTACACCGGACTCGACGTGCCGCAGGCCGGCGATTTCGGCATGCGCGGCCATGCGGACATCCACAGCTTCGACGGCCGGCTGATTCCCTTCCCCGATGCCAGCTTCGACCATGTGCTGTGCACGGAAGTGCTGGAACACGCCGAGGACCCGGTGACGCTGGTGGCGGAGATGCACCGCGTGCTGCGGCCGGGCGGGCTGCTGCTGGCCACGGTGCCGTTCTCCGCGCGCGTGCACCACGCGCCGAACGACTATCATCGGTTCACCCGCTTTCGCCTCGCCACCCTGTTCGCCGGCTTTGCGACGGCGGAGGTGACGGAACGCGGCAACGACGTCGCGGCGATCGCCAACAAGCTGATCGTGGTGTGCGTGCGCCTCGCCAGGCCGGGCCGCCCTGCCGCCCTGCTGTGGCGGCTGCCCGGGCTCGTGCTGCTGGCGCCGCTCACCGCCGTCGCCCTCGCGGCGGCGCATTTGTCGCTGGCGTTCGGGTGGGGCTCGCCGATGGACCCGCTGGGCTACGGCATCCTGGCGCGGAAGGGTTGAGCATGGCGAAGATCGCGCTGCAGGACGAACGCGGGTTCAACCAGGTCTACGCGCCGGTGGGGTCCACATCGCTGCGCGCCGGCCGCCGCAATGACTGGTTCATCGGCGCGGCGAAACGGCTCGGCGCACGGCGCATCCTGGAACTGGGCTGCGGCACCGGGGAAGCGGCGGCGCAGGTGGCCGCGGGCATCGCGGCCGAGGTCGTCGCCGTGGACATCAGCGACGCCTTTCTGGAACGCGCGCGCGCCGCCCACGCGGCCGACAACCTGCGCTTCGAGAAGTTCGATCTGCTCGGCGAGGACCCGCTGCAACTCGGGCGCTTCGACCTGGTGTTCGGCAACGGCATCCTGCACCACCTGGTGAAACAGCTCGACGCCGTGCTGCGCGCGTTGCGCACCTGCTGCAATCCCGGCGGCGGCATGGCCTTCATCGAGCCCAACTTCCTGAACCCCTATTGCGCCCTGATCTTCGGCACGCGCTTCGGACGCCGCTGGGCGCGGTTGGAGCCCGACGAGATGGCCTTTACCCCGGCGGAGCTGCGCCTCGCTTTGGCCGGCGCCGGCTGGCGCGAAGTGGCGGTCGCCACCCGGGATTTCCTGCTGCCCGGGCTGCCCGAAATGCTGGTGAAGCCGATCCTGGCGGTGGAGCCCGGGCTGGAGGCCATGGCGGCGACGCGCTGGCTCGCCCAGTCGCACTTCGTCAGCGCGCGGGCCTGAGCCGTGGCGCGAGCGGCAGTGGCGTGATGCAGGAAAAAGCCGGGCTGCTGTCGGCGTATTTCGGGTTGCTGCTGGTCGTCTGCGTGCTGCCCTTCGCCCTGCTGCATCGCAAGGCGGGACCCGCGCGGCCGGAACGATGGGCATGGCCTGGCTTCGGCGTGGTGCTCGTGGTGGGCGCGGCGGTTCTGCTGGCGGCGCGGGGCGTCCCGGGGTTGACGGCGCCGCTGGTGCTGTCCCTGGCGTTCGTGGTGCCGCTGGCCTGGCAGGGCCGCGCGACGGTGCTGGGCGGCCTGACGGCGCTGCCGCTGCTCGCCGCCGTCACCTGGTGGGCGCCGGACATGCAACTCGGTGTGGTGCGGGCGGTGGCCTTCGTGCTTGCGGGCACCCTGGCCGCGGCGCTGCCGCGCCTGAAGGTGCGGGGCAGCGCCGTGGTGGCGGCGCTGCTGACGCTTTCACTGCTGAGCCTGGCCGCGGTGCTGTTCACCGGCTCGACCGCCGGACCGATCGGCTTCTGGGCGCAGTGGCACCACTGGTCGGTCTATGTCGCCCCTGCCGAGTCGATGCTGGCAGGCGCCATTCCATTCCGGGACTTTCCGGTGCAGTACGGCGTCGGGCCGATGCTGCTGGTGGCCGGGCTGTGCCGCGGCGAATGCTGGACCGGCACCTATTGGGCCGTTGCCGCCAGCAACCTGCTTTATGTCGCGGCAATGACCGGCTGCGTGGGGGCGCTGACGCGACCGGCTCCGCGCGGCCTCGCCGTGCTGGCGCTGGCCGCCATGGGCTGCGCGATCCTGCTCTGGACGGGCTACCCGCCCGACTATGTCGGGCCGACGGTCATCCCCTCGGTCCTCGGGCTGCGCTTCCTGCCGCTGGCCGCCCTGCTGTTCTGCATCGTGGCGACCGAATACGGCGGGCTGCGTCTGAACGCAGCGGGGCACGCGCTGTGGCTGCTGGGGGTTGCGTGGTCACCCGAGGCGGCATTCTTCGCGACGGCGGTCTGGTGGCCCTATGTCGGACTGCGCCACGCACAGACCGTCGGCGCATCGCGCACCCTGGCGATCGCTGTCGCCGCAGGGCGGGGCGCCGCGATCGGTTTTGCGGCGCTGGCGATCGGCATCGGCGTGCTGACGCTGGTGTTCCGGCTCGGCTTCGGCGTCTGGCCTTTGCTGCAGGGCTTCACAACCTATATCCGCAACCCGCCCGGCATCCTGCCCGTCAATCCGCAAGGACCGATCTGGCTGGTGCTGGGCGGCGTGGCGGTCGGGGCACTTTCGCTGTTGCGGGCGGATGCACGCGGCCTGCGCACGGGGTTCGCCTGCGTGACGGGATTGCTGGCGGCCGGCTCGTACTTCCTCGGACGCAGCCACGACAACAATATCCTCAACCTGCTTCCCTTCGTCGTGCTGGCGATGACGATGGCGCTGCGCATCGGGCTGCCGGCCATGCCGGCGGGCTTCGCGCGCATGGTGCTGGCGGGGATGGTGGCGTGGCCGATGACCTTCGGCGTGCAGTCTTGGCGAACCGCCTGGCAAGCGGGCGAGGCAGCCAGCATCGGCCCGGCACGGTTCATCGAGCGCATTCGCCTCACCACGCCCGATGCCTGGACGCTGCTGGATGCGGCGCTCGCGGGCACACCGCACGCGCCTTCGGCCGACGCGGGGGCGGCGTTGCGCTGGCTGCGCGAGGCGCACCAGCCGGCGCCGCTCTGGGTGAGCGCGGGTCGGCTGCTGCCCTATGATGTGCCGGGCGCCGCCTGGACGGGCATGAGCGACCTCGGCCTCTTCGGCCTGCTCCCCCACGCGGTCGTCGAGCACTTCATTCGCCATGGTGCGCAGGCCTTGGGTCGGTCGGGGTGGATCCTGGTGGACCGCGCGGACCCCGAGCCCTGGCTCGCCTTGTTCGCCAAGGCTTATGACGTGACGGAGGAGCGCGTCTTCGGCGGCTACACGGCCTATCGGCTGGAACCGCGATGACCCCCGCGCCGCCCGGGCACGGCCGGTCGCCGCCGACCGCCACCGGATGGCAAGACGGCCTGCTCGCGGCCGGGTTCGCCGGGTTGGGCGGCGTGCTGGCCTGGGTGCTGGTTCACCAGGCCGGCTCGGTGTTCTGCTACCAGATGTTCACACCCGAGGCGCTGATGTGGGCCTGCGGACACGGTTTTCGCCATCCGCTTGCGCTGTCGCCCGACATGGTGGGCTTCCTGCTGCACCGAACGACCGCGGCCTTCGACTGCGGCACGATCGCGGCGGACGCCGTCACCGGCCCGCCCGGCTATTTCTTCCGCCTGCAGCTCTATTTCAGTTGGATCGCGGCGGCGCTCTGGCGGCTGTCGGGCCCGACGCAACTGGCGCTGGCGCCGTTGGCCGTGCTGCTCGGCGCCGCTTACGCCGCCGGCGGTTTCGTGCTGGCCCGACTGTTCCTGCCACGCCCCCTCGGCATCCTGGCCGGCCTGGCGATCGCCCTGTCGCCGGTGGCGATCGGGCAGATCTTCTCCCTGCGCGACTACTCCAAGGCGCCGTTCCTGCTGTGGACGATAACCCTGCTGATCCTCGCCGCGCGCGGCCTGTCGCCACGGCGCAGGCTGCTGATGGCCGCGCTGGCGGGGATTTGCGCCGGCATCGGCTACGGGTTTCGCACCGACGTCGCCCTCATGCTGCCGCTCGGCGTGGCGTTCCTGGCGCTGGCGATCCCGGGGCGCCTGCGCGCACGCACCGGCCCGGCGGCCCTCTTCGGCGGGTGCTTCCTGCTGCTGGCGTCTCCCATGCTGGCGCTCGGCAACGGGGCCAATGTCGGCACGTTCGTCATGCAGGGGGCCACGGAACCGTTCCGCGCCTTTCTCGCCCTGCGGCCCGCACCCTATGCGTTGGGCCAGGCCTATTCGGACGAACTGACGCTGAGCGCCGTCGCCGCGGCGGAGCGCCCTCGCCGCCCCGACTGGGATGCGCGCGAGCCCCGCCCGATCTACGGCATCAGCCAGTCGATCACCTTGTCCACGGCCTACCTGGCGGAGTGGGCGCCGCACTTCGCCGCCGACTTCATGGCGCAGGCCCTGAAAGGCGCCGGTTGGGTCCTGGGCTATCCGGCACTGGTTGCCACCTCCCGCGGCGTTCCCGATCCCGGCTTCCCGTTGCGTCTGGATCTGCCGATCACGCGCTGGCAGGAGCCGGTCTATGCCCTGTTCGGCCAGCCCTGGATGCCGCTGCTCGGCCTCGTGGGCGTGTTGGCGCTGCTGCTTCGCGCAAGTGAGCGAAGGGGTGCCGAGGCGCTGGCATTGGCGGGCCTGCTGGCGGCGCTGCTGTGCTACCCCGCGATTCAGTTTTCCGTGCGGCACCTGTTCCACCTGGAATTCATCTGGGTGATCGCGCTGCTGTCGCTGCCGTGCGCGGCGTGGGAATGGCGTCGCCTGCTTGCCGTGCTGCCGCGCTTCCTGACCTGCGCGGCGCTGGCGCTGGCAGCGCTGGCCGGCGGCTATGCGGGGCTGGTGGGGCTGCAGCAGCGCTGGCTGACCGCCGACTTCTCCGACCTGCTCGCCCTGCCCAGACAACCCGTGCCGTTCGAGCGGACCGTCCAGGCCGACGGCTCGGTGCTGCTCCGCGTGCCGATCCCTCCCGAGGCCGCCGCCATCGTCGCCGGCTCCGCGGATTCCATGACCGATCGCATCGCCGAGGTGGGTCCGGAGAACGACGTGCGGGCCGGCGGAATTCGCATGCTGCTGACGTTGGGCGGCACGGCGTGCCCAGCCGCGCCGCGCCGCGTCGCGCTGCAGTACGAGCACCGCCCGAACGTATGGCAGCAGCTCGATTCCGCGCTGACCCTGCCGCCAGGCGGCATCGCCATCTTCCCCGCCTTCTACCGGGCGACGCAGAATTTCGCCGCCATCGCGCTGCCGGCAGGCCTGGATGGATGCGAGGTCACGCTGTCGCGCGTGCCGATGAGCTACAGCCTGCCGTTGGTGCTGACCGCGGCGTTGCCGGCGAACTGGCAAGCACTGCCGCTGCGCAAGGGACTGGGACGGTTCGACGTGCTGCCGCCTCGCTAGCGGCACCCTGCTTCAGGCCGGCGTGACAACTTCCCCAAGCCACGCCCGGCCACCGCTGGCCAGCCGCACGGCCTCCCCCTGCCGCGGCGGCCCGACGGACGCCCCGATGAGCACCTCGGCCTGCAGTTGCACGGTCTGCACCGGGGCCGCCTCGTCCTCCATGCGACGGATGAGAAATTCCCATGCCTTGTGGGCAACCACCAGGGTCGGCTGGCGCACGACGGACAGCTTGGGCGTGACCAGCCCGGCCCATTCCGGTTCGTCGAACGCCAGCAACGACACCTCGTCGGGGCAGCGAATGCCCAGCGTTTCGAACGCCCGCAGCATGCAGGCGGCAAACATGCTGTTGCTGACGATGACGGCCGTCGGCAGGCCAGGACCGCGCAGCGCGTCGACCAGGCGCCTGACGATCTCCTCCTGTTCGTAGCTGTTGCATTCCAAAAAGGTCACGCTCACGTCGGCCTCGGCACTGCGGGCGGCGGCCCGCAGCGCGGCCATGCGCTGGCGGGTCGTCACCAGCCCGCGCAGCCGCGCCACCAACAGCAGATGGCGATGCCCGAGCGCGATCAGGCTGCGGGCGGCTTGCGTCATCGCGCTGCGATTGTCGAACGTGACCTGGTCGAAACGCTCGCCGGCGACCGGCCGGTCGACCACCACCAGGGGCGTGCCGGATTGCGCGATGGCGTCGAGCACCCTGGCGGGGCGCACGCTCGGCACCAGGACGATGCCGCCCACCCGGTAGTTCAGCAGCGTCGACACCCGCTCAAGTTCGGTCTCGGGGTCGTCGTGGCTCAGCATCTGCATGATGGCGGAGCCCCGGCTGGAGGCGACGTCCTCGAAGGCGTCGACCAGCTTGGCGAAATAGGCGACCGACGTGTTGGGCACGCAGAGCCCCACCACCGGCGCCCGGCGCCGCCGCAGCCCCTGGGCCAGCAGATTCTGCGTGTACGACAATTCCTCGACGGCCAGCAGGACACGCTGGCGTCGCCTTTCGCTGACCCTGATCGTTCCATTGAGAACGTTGGAAACTGTACCGACCGATACGCCTGCCCGCTCGGCCACATCCAATACGGTTGGTCGCAAGCTCTTCAAGCCTGTCTCCTTCGAGCCCAGGTGGGCAGCGTAAGGCGCCCGTTTCCACCGTCAACAGGTTCCCCTTCCCTGGCCCGGAAAAAATACTTGAAAGCTTTCAGAACTCGGCGCACCCTGCCGGCATGATCTGATCGCTTCGAATCAGGCGGAGGAAATGATGGCGCCTGGCGCACGGCCCGATCCGGCGCGTGGCATCGCCGTGCGATCGGTTTCTGTTGCGTCGGCCGGCTTGCGGGCGCCCCCACACACGGCAGGCCATTGGCGGATCCACCTGCTGCCTTACGCCTTCGTGGCGCCGATCGGGCTGCTGCTGCTCTCCATCAGCTTCTATCCCAGCCTTTACGCGGTGTGGTTTTCCTTCACCAACGCCTCGCTGCTGCGCCTCGCCCAGACCAGCTTCGTCGGCTTCCGCAACATCGCCCGGCTGGCCAATGATTCGATTTTCCTGTGGGGCTTGTGGCGAACCCTGCGCTGGGACCTGGTGGTGGTGTTGTCGCAGCTCGCCATCGCCCTGCCGGTGGCGTTGTTCCTCAACCAGCGCTTCTGGGGGCGCGGCCTAACGCGGGCCGCCGTCGTGGTGCCCTATATCGTGCCCCCGGCCGTCACCGCCCTGCTGTGGCTCTACATGTTCGACGGCAGCTTCGGCATCGTCAACGAGGTGCTGGTGACGTTGGGCGTGCTGCAGGACAACTTCGCGTTCCTGAGCGCTTCCATCGCCAGCTTTTTCGTGATCGCCGGCGCCATGATCTGGTCCGGCATGCCGCTGATGGCGGTGGTGCTGCTGGCGGTGCTGCAGACCATCCCCGCCGAACTCTACGAAGCCGCCTCGGTGGACGGGGCCAGCGCCTGGCAGAAGTTTCGCCGGATCACGCTGCCGCACCTGGTCCCGACCATCGCCTTCCTGCTGCTGCTGCGCACGATCTGGATGTCCAACCATATCGACATGATCTTCATCATGACGCGCGGCGGTCCCGGCTTCAACAATTACACGGAAGCCGTCTACAGCTTCATGCTGACCCAGCAGATGGAAGTGGGCTACTCCTCCGCCGTCGCCGTTGCCCTCGCCTTGCTGCTGATCGTGGCGGCCATCTTCTATGTGCGCCACCTTGCCCGGGAGGTGCTGGCATGACGGCGTTCACACCCGCCCGGGCCGCCCGCCACCGGCTTCGCAGCCTGGGGCTGCTGATCGGCGCGGCGCTGATCCTCACCTATTCGCTGGCGCCGATCGTGTGGATCCTGATCGCCTCGGTCACGCCCGAGTTGCAGGCCGACGTGCTGGGGGCGGCCTGGCAAAGCTCGCGCGCGGTCGAGTATTTCCCGCACCATCCGACGCTGGACAATTACACAGCCCTGTTCAGCGCCGTTCCGTTCGCCATCTATTCCCGCAACAGCGCGATCATCGCGGCGGGAACCATGTGCCTGGCGCTGACCGTCGGCAGCCTCGGCGGCTACGGCTTCGTGCGGTTCCGCTTTCGCGGGCGCGGACCGCTGCTGTCCACGATGCTGATGGCCTACATGATCCCCAGCGTCGTGCTGCTGGTGCCGCTGATGGTGCTGTTCCGGCGCTATGGGCTGATCAACACCTATCCCGGCATGATCCTGGCCGAGGCCACCATCACCTCGCCGTTCGTGCTGCTGCTGATGATCAACTATTTCGCCGCCTTGCCGGTGGAACTGGAGGAGCAGGCGCAGGTGGACGGTTGTTCCAGGCTGGGCGCGCTGCTGCGGGTGGTGGTGCCGCTGTCCCTGCCCGGCCTCATATCCGCTGGCCTGCTGGCCTTCATCATGACCTGGAACGACTTCCTGTTCGCCTACCTGTTCACCACCTCCGACCAGGTCAGGACGTTGCCCGTCATCATGCGGCTCTTCGCCATTGGCGAGCCGGCGGTCTGGGGCGTGAGTTCGGCGGGAGCGATCCTGGCCACCCTGCCCGTCGCTTTGCTGTTTCTCATCTTCCAGCGAATGCTGATCAGCGGCCTGGCGGCGGGCGCGGTCAAGGGCTGACCCTCATCACGCATGGCGATCCGATAACGGAAAACAACAAGCAGGAGGAAAGACCATGAAGGATATCAGCCGGATGCGAATGCCGCGCCGCGTGGCGCTCAAAACCATCGGCCTTGCCGGTGCGGCCGCTCTCGCGGCGCCGGCCGCGGGCTTCGCCCAGGCCCCGGCGGTGCGGCGCCGCGTGTCGCTGTCCTACTGGACCTGGTCCGACAATCCGGGCCACCAGAAGATGCTGACGGACGTCGTCGAGCTCTTCAACAAGTCGCAGGAATTCATCACCGTCCAGCTCGATGCCGGCTCGCGCACCATGGAGGTGCGGCAGAAGCTGCTGGTGGCCTATGCCGCCGGCGCCGCGCCGGACGTCGCCGGCGTGGTGCAGACCAATGTGCAGGAATATTTCGATACCGGGGTGATGTCGCCGGTGGATTCCTATTTCTCCAAGTGGGACCAGAAGGACGACTACTTCCCCAACGTCGTGGAGTTCATGCACTCCAAGCCCGGCCAGCCCGTGCTGTATATGCCCGCCCGAATCCTGCCCTACGTGCTGTTCTATCGGGCCGACTGGTTCGACGAAGCCAAGCTGGCCCCCCCCAAGACCTATGACGAATTCGTCGAGGCCGCGCGCCGGCTGACCAAACCCGGGGAACGCGCGGGGGTGGCGATACGCGGCGTGGACTACTACGCCGTGCAGCCGATTGAACCGATCTGGGGCAGCGCCGGCGTGCAGTTCGTCGACGCCAAGGGCAATGTCGATTTCGATTCTCCCGCGGCCATCGCGGTCACGGAGAAATTCGTCGGCATGTTCACCAAGGACAAGTCCACCCAGCCCACCGCGGTGAACGACGGCTATCCGCAGATCTTCTCGCTGATGGAGCGCGGCCGCGCGGCGATGTGGCTGTACGGCGTGCACGCCCACCCGCAGCTGATGGCCGCTCTGGGCGACCGCATCCAGGCGGTGCCGACGCCGAATGTCGGGCCCAGGAACTGCATGCTGTCCAACCCGGAGGGCGACTTCATCACCACCAACTGCAAGGAAAAGGATGCCGCCTGGGAGTTTCTGCAATACCTGGGCAGCAGCAAGGCGGTGCCGATCACCGGCCAGGGCCGCGGCTACATGCCGGTGCGCAAGTCGCTGTCGGCCGATCCCTCCGTGCAGAACAACCGTTTCTTCAAGGTGGCCACCGCCGCCGCGGCCAACTGGTGGACGCCGCCCTTCGCCGCCAAGGGCTGGGCGGTCTACCAGGACCGGATTGCGCCGTATTGGCAGCAGGTGCTGCGCGAAGAGATCACGCCGAAACAGTGGAACCAGCAGGGCGCGAAGTTCCTGCGCGGTGAGGTGTAACGATTGGCGCCTGCACGGCCGCGCGGCCGGGCAGGACGGGATTTCCGTCAACAGGAAGGAAACGGGTGATGCTAGGTGGCTATATCAGCGATCTCGACACGGGTGACGTGTTCGAGCCGGTCGAATACGAGCTGACGCCGTTCATATGCAGCGAATACGCACACGGCGCGGAAGAGAACTGCGAACTCTTCCACTCCCCGCTGAATTCGGTCGGCCGGCAGGTTCGGCCGCCGACGATGATCCATGCCGACAAGATGCGGATCCTCGAAAAGAACTGCCTGAAGGAGCAGCGCATCGGCGGCATGAAGGGACCGGATGCGCGCATCCACTATGAATACAACGCGAAGTACCACAGCGCGGCCTATGTCGGCGAAACCCTGGTGGTGACCGGCCGCATCGTCGAGAAATACATCAAGCGCGGTGGCACCTATCTCTGGTACTACCTTGAGGTGCACACCAAGGCTGGTCGCCTGGTTACCACCTATAACGACCTTACGCTGCTGCGCAACAAAGCCAAGGAAGGTGCATGATGAGCGGCAAGCAGGCTTTGCCGGTCGGCTACGAGCTGGTCGGTCCGGTGCGCGGCATCACCATGGAGCGCATCGAGTGGTACGACAGCGCCCTGCTGTCGTGCTGCACGAACGAATTGCGCCAGGTCGGCTCGAACATCCACACCGACCCGGAATTCGCCAAGTCGGAAGGCTACGCGGTGCCGATTGCCGACGGCATGATCTCGACGAACTGGTGCTCGCAGATGCTCATCGAGCAGTTCGGCATGGACTACATCGAAACCGGCGAACTGCGTACGAAGTTCATCAAGCCGGTCGATGTCGGCGTGTTGCTCCACGCCAAGGGCCGGGTGAAGGAAGCCACGCCGCAGCCGGGCGGCGGCATGCTCTACGCGCTTGACGTGTGGTGCGAGGATTCCAACGGCAAGGTGCTCACCGTCGGCGACGCAAAAGTCGCAGTGAAGCCCTGAGCCTCCGGCCGGGCGGCGAAGCTTTTCGTCGCCCGGCCGAACCATCCCTTGTTCCCATTGCACCGGAGTGGCCTGTCCATGTCGTCCAACGAATTGCGGTTCACGGATGTCAGCGGTTTGCTGTATCCGAAATCGATCGCCGTGATCGGCGCATCGGACCGTCCCGGAAACATGGGCGGCGATACGGTGGAGCGGTTGCTCCGCTTCCGATTCCCCGGGCCGGTCTGGGCGGTGAACCCGAATGGCGGCACGGCGCGCGGCATTCCCTGCCATCGCAGCATCGCCGAACTGCCGGCGGCTCCGGACTCGATCATCATGGCAATCCCGGCCGCCGCCGTCATCGACACGGTGCGCGAAGCCGCGGCCAAGGGCACGCGCAATGGCGTCGCCTATGCCGGCGGCATGGCCGAAGCCGGCGGCGAAGGCGTGGAACTGGAGCGGCGCCTGGCGGCGCTGTGCCGGGAGGTGGGCTTCGCGCTGTGCGGTCCGAACTGCGTCGGCATCCTCAACGCGGCAACGCCTGTCACTTCCACCTTCGCGACCGTGCTGCATGAACTGACGACGCTGCGCGCCGGCCCGATCTCCATGGTGACGCAAAGCGGCGGCCTCGGCACCAACGCTTTTTCGCTTGTGCAGAAGGCCGGCTTCGGATTCCGCCATCTGATCAGCGGCGGCAACGAAGCGGTCGTGACCTTCGCCGATTATCTCTACGCCCTGGCGCGCGACGAAGGCACCAAGGTGATCGCCGCCTACCTGGAAGGCGTGAAGGAGGGCGCGAAATTCGCCCGCGCGCTGGAGGAAGCGCGTGCACAGGGCAAACCGGTGGTGATGATCAAGGCTGGCGCCTCGGCGGCCAGCGCCCGCGCCGCCCGCGCCCATACCGGCGCGCTGGTGGGCGAAGATCGCGTGCTGGACGCGGTACTGCAGGAACTCGGCGTCATCCGCGTTCGATCCGTGGAGGAGTTGGTCGACGTGTGCCTGGTGCTGGCCGGCACGCCGATGGCCAAGATTCCGCACGGTCCGGGCGTCGGCATCGTCACCTTCGGCGGCGGCTTCGGCGTGCTGGCGGCCGACCAGGGCCTGGCGCACGGCCTGACCAGCCCGATGCTGGACGAGGAGCGCACCGCCGCGCTGCGGCCGCTGCTGGTCTCCGTTGCCTCCGCCGCCAACCCGATGGACCTGACGCCGTCCACGGCGCTGCGCGCGGAAAGCCTGGCGAAATTGCCGGCGGCGATGGATGTGATCGCCGCCCAGCCGAACATCGAATCTCTCCTGCTGATGGTCGGAGGAATGGCCGCGCGGGAGAAGGAAATCTCAGCCGTATTCATGGATTTCTGGCACCACTGCCCGAAGGCGGTCGGCATCGCCTGGCCGGCGCCGCCCTCCGGCACGCTGGAACGCTTCGCCCAGCAGGGCATTGCCGCGTTCGAGGAGCCGGACCGCGCGCTTCGCGTGCTGGGCCGCCTGGCCGCGTTCGGCATGGCACAGGCCCGCCCTGCCCGGCCCCCCCACCTGGCGCCGCGCGCCTTCGACTGGGCGGCGGAAGTTGCCGGCGATGCCTCTGTCGTCTCGGAAGATCGCTGCCACGCCCTGTTGCGCAAGGCGGGCCTGCCCGTCGCCGCCGGCGAGCTGGCAACCGACGAAGCCGCCGCACGTCGCATCGCCCGCGCGATCGGCCTGCCCGTGGCCATGAAGGGCATCGCCGCCCGGGTGACCCATCGCGCCGCCGCCGGGCTGCTGGCCGTCGACCTGCGCACCGAGACGGAAGTGACGGAGGCGTATCGGCGCCTGCAGGCGCGCGCCGAGGCGATCGGCGTGGCGCTCGATGGCGTCTACGTTCAGAAACTGGTGCGCGGTGGCGTGGAATTGCTGGTTTCGGTGTTCCGCGACGAGATGTTCGGCACCCTCGTCTCCGTCGGCAGCGGCGGCGGCATGACCGAATTCATCGACGACGTCGTCACAGAGCGCGCGCCCGTGGACGAAACCGTCGCCGCGGCGATGATCGGACGCCTGCGCCTCTCCCGTCACGCCAAGGACGAGCAGGGCCCGCTCGACCCAACTCCGGCGGCATCGTTCGTCGCCGCTCTGTCCCAGCTCGGCGCCGGCGCTCCATGGTCGCGCTTCACCTTCGAGGTGAACCCGGTGAAATGGAGCCGCACCGGCGCGATTGCGGTGGATGGGCTGTTGATCGTGGAGCAACCATGATGCCGCCGGCCGCCGATTGCCACGCGCATGTATTCGGACCCGGCTACGCTTTCGCGCCGGACATTCCCTATGTGCCGCACCCGACGCAGCGCGGTACCGGCGCCCAGTTTCTCGCGGTGCTGGACGCGCACGGGCTGACGCACGGACTGCTGGTGGCCGCCCAGCCCTATCTCTACGACAACCGCTGCCTGCTGGACGCCATCGCCGCATCGGCCG
>CAIMEK010000302.1 GCA_903839965.1 uncultured Acetobacteraceae bacterium
GGCGATCGCCGGCAGGGCCGGCGTGCCGCCCCGGCGCCCACGTTCCTGCCCGCCGCCGGCGATCAGCGGCACCAGCGCAGCCGAAGCGTCAGGCGCCAGCAGCAGCGCGCCAGCGCCTTGCCCACCGCCCAGCTTGTGCGCGGAGATCGCCATGCTGTCCGCCCCGAGCGCGGCCAGGTCGACCTCGATCCTTCCAGCCGCCTGCACGGCATCGACATGCAACAGCGCGCCGGCCGCGCGGCACAGCAGGGCCGCCTCGGCCACCGGCTGCAGCGTTCCGGTCTCGTTGTTGGCCAGCATCAGGCAGACCAGGGCCGGCCCGCCTTCCGCCAGCAGCCGGCGCAGCGCCGCCAGGTCGGCCACGCCTTCGCCGTCCACCGGCAGCACCGCGGCGCCACGGGCGGCGCTGCGGATGGCGTCGTGTTCGGTCGCCCCTGCGATCAGCCGCCGGCCCGCGCCCAGCGCGTGCACCGCCAGCGCATCGGCCTCGGTGCCGCCGGAAGTGAACACCAGGTCCGCCGGCTTTGCGCCGAACCGCGCCGCGATCACCTCCCGCGCCTCCTCCAGCAGGCGGCGCGCGGCCCGCCCGGCGGCGTGCACCGACGAGGGGTTGCCGCCACACTCCAGCGCCGCCAGCACCGCCGCCCGGGCCTCGGGGCGCAGCACCTCGGTGGCGTTGGCGTCGAGATAGGTCATGCCCCCTCCACCAGCCCGGGCAGCGCGGCCCGCCCGGCGACCCGGCCTTCGGCCACGTCGGCGAGGCTGACCCCGGACAGGAACAGCCTGACCTGCAGGCCGAGTTCGGCCCACAGGTCGTGCGTGCGGCACCTCACCTGGCGGCCGTCGGCGCCGCGCATGCAGCCGGCATCACCGGTGCAGCGGGTGGCGCGGCGCGGCTTCTCGACGGCATCGATGATGGCGGTCACGGTGACCTCCCGCGCCGGCCGGCTGAGCCAGTAGCCGCCGCCGGGGCCGCGGGCCGACCGCACCAGGCCGGCCCGGCGCAGCGCGGCGAACAGCTGTTCCAGGTAGTCCAGGCTCAACTGCTGGCTGGCCGCGATCTGCGCCAGGCTGACCGAGCCGCTCCGCCCGGCCGCCTCGCGGCCCGCCAGCTCGACCATCGCCATCACCGCGTAGCGAGCCCGCGAGGAAAGCTGCATGGCGGCTATGCCGCCTGCGTCGGGCGAAGGGGAGCGTCGACGATCGGTACGCGCTGGCGGGTCATGGCATGCAACCGCAGGTCGATGGATCGAAAGGATTCATGGCGCCGAGTCCTCCACCCTGGCCCGGGAAGTGATCGCCCTGCGCAAAAACATGAACCCCATCCGACATTTCCGTTATGAAAGTTGCGGCAGCCGACCTATAGTCCGCCCCGCTTCGATGAGGCGATCCCCTCCCGGAGCGATACCTGAGTGTGGGGATCGGATTCATCAGCCACGGATAAGCATCACGGTTGAAGTTGGGAAGGGGGTAATGGCCCCGCACGGCATCGGTGCCGTGTGCCGGTGGATCCCCTCGGTTATGCCTCAAGAATTCGCGTCATGCCAACTCGGGACTCGCTTCTGGCACGACGCATGGCTATCTGATGTCGGACGCCGCGGTCGGCGAGCAATCGTGTTACTGGCGGTTGATCGACTGCCGGTGGATGCGTAATTGCCCGTGCAAGCAGCGGTCGTCCGGTCGCTTCGCAAGGGTCTCAGCCCGGTCGTTCCCGACCGGCGCGAACAGGAAACGGATTTCGGAACGCCATGCCTGAAGTCATGTTTGCCGGCCCCGACGGCCGTCTTGAAGGTCGCTACCATCATTCCAAGGAAGCCGGAGCACCCCTCGCCCTTCTGCTCCACCCGCATCCGTTGCACGGCGGGACCATGAACAACCGCATCACCTATACGATGTACCAGGCCTTCCAGCGCCTGGGCTTCTCGGTGATGCGCTTCAATTTCCGCGGGGTCGGCCGCAGCCAGGCCCGCTACGACGGCGGCATCGGCGAGATCGGCGACGCCGCCGCGGCGCTCGACTGGATGCAGGCGGTCAACCCGAATTCGGGCGGCTTATGGATCGCCGGCTACTCCTTCGGCGCCTTCGTCGGCATGCAACTGCTGATGCGCCGGCCGGAAGTTTCCGGCTGGATCAGCGTCGCGCCGCCGGCCAACCACTACGATTTCGGCTTCCTGGCGCCCTGTCCGTGCGGCGGGCTCATGCTGCACGGCGACAGCGACGAGCTGGTGCCCGAGCCCGCGGTGCGCAAGCTGGTCGACAAGCTGAACACCCAGAAGGGCGTCACCGTCGACTACCGCATCCTCGCCGGCGGCGACCACGTGTTCGCCACCCATGCCGACATCATCTCCGAGCACCTTGAGGACTACGTCCGCAAAACCATGGCCCGCCGTTCGATGGCGCTGGCCGCCGACTGACCTGCCGCGCTGCAAGCGAAAGGCCCGGGAGCACCGTCTCCCGGGCCTTTCGCTTGTCCCAGGCGCGGCTCAGGCGGGTTCCGCCAGTCGTCCGCCGGGCAGCGGCCGCTGCACCCCGGTGGTGCCCGGAAAACTGAGCGGCAACCCGCGCAGCACGCGCACGGCCAGAAAGCCGAAGCATTGCGCCTCCAGCGCGTCGCCGTCCCAGCCGGCGGCCTCCACCGGCGCCACCGCGCCCAGGCGTTCGCTGAGCGCCGCCATCAGGCTGGGATTGTGCCGCCCGCCGCCGCACACCAGCCAGCGCCGCGGCGCCGCGGGCAACGGGGCGCGCGCCACCGCCTCGGCGATGAACGCCACCAGCGTGGCCGCGCCATCCACCGCCGCCAGCCCCTCGACCCCGCTCGCCGCCAGGCAGGCGCCGAAATCCAGCCGGTCAAGCGATTTCGGCATCGGCCGCGCCAGGTAGGGGTCCGCCAGCAGCCGCGCCAGCACCGCCTTGTCCACCCGCCCGTGCGCCGACAGCGCGCCGTCGCGGTCGCAGTCGCTGTTGCCGTGCCGGGCCGCCCAGTCGTCCAGCGGCCCGTTGCCCGGCCCGGTGTCGCAGGCCCGCAGCGAGTCGTCCGGCCCGATCCAGGTCACGTTGGCCACCCCGCCGATGTTCAGCACCGCCACGGGGCGGGGCAGCGGCGCCGCCAGGGCGGCATGGTACACCGGCGCCAGCGGCGCGCCCTCGCCCCCGGCCGCCACGTCGGCGGTGCGGAAATCCCACGCCACCCGTATCCCCGTCGCGCGCGCCAGCAGCGCCGCGTCGCCGATCTGCCAGGTCAGCCCCAGTTCCGGCCGGTGCAGGATGGTCTGGCCGTGCAAGCCCACGATGTCGGCCGCCAGCCCGATCGCTCGCACCGCCTCAATGTGCCGCGCGGTCAGCCGGGCCGCGACCTCCGCCACCGCGGCATCGTCGCGCGCGAGGCCGGGCGCGCGGTCGAGCAGCCCCCGCAAGTCCGCGCGCAGCGCGGCGTCGTACGGCAGGGTCAGCGACGGCCCCAGCCGCCCCACGTGCTCGCCGTCGGTCTCCAGCCACGCCGCATCGACGCCGTCCAGCGAGGTGCCGCTCATCAGCCCGATGGCGCGCAACATTTCCATCCGATTCCCTCCTGTGCTAGCCCCACTGACCCCGCCCCAGGCAGCCCGGACCAGAACCAATGCCCAGCGCCGAATTCCTGCACGTCGCCACCGCCCGTGGCTTCGTCAACCAATGCACCGACACCCACGGCCTGCAAACCGCGCTGCAAGCGGGGATCGTTCCGGCCTATATCGGCTTCGACTGCACCGCCGACAGCTTGCATGTCGGCAGCCTGGTGCAGATCATGCTGCTGCGCCTGCTGCAGCGCTACGGCCACCGGCCCGTGGTGCTGATGGGCGGCGGCACCACGCGCATCGGCGACCCCTCCGGCAAGGACGAGTCGCGGCAATTGCTGACGGATGAACAGATCGCCGCCAACGCGGCGGGCATCCGCCGCTGCTTCACGCCTTTTCTGACGTTTGGCGACGGCCCCACCGACGCCATCATGCCCAACAACAACGACTGGCTCGGCGCCCTCGGCTACATCCCGCTGCTGCGCGACGTCGGCGTGCACTTCACCGTCAACCGCATGCTCACCTTCGATTCGGTGCGGCTGCGGCTGGAGCGCGAGCAGCCGCTGACCTTCCTCGAATTCAACTACATGATCCTGCAGAGCTACGATTTCCGCGAGCTCTACCGCCGCCACGGCGTGCTGATGCAGATGGGCGGATCGGACCAGTGGGGCAACATCGTCTCCGGCGTCGACCTGGTGCGGCGCACCGAGGGCGCCCTGGTGTTCGGCCTCACCACCCCGCTGATCACCACCTCCTCGGGCGCCAAGATGGGCAAGACCGCCCAGGGCGCGGTGTGGCTCACCGCGGACCGGCTGGCGCCGTTCGACTACTGGCAGTTCTGGCGCAACACCGAGGATGCCGATGTCGGCCGCTTCCTTCGCCTGTTCACCGACCTGCCGCTCGAGGAGATCGCCCGGCTGGACGCGCTCGGCGGCGCCGAGATCAACGCGGCCAAGAAGCTGCTCGCCACCGAGGCGACCGCCCTGCTGCACGGCCGCGCGGCGGCGGAGCGGGCAGCCGAGGCGGCGCGGCGCACCTTCGAGGAGGGCACGTCCGCCGAAAGCCTGCCGACAGTGATGCTGGCCGCCGCCGACGTGGGCGAAGGCGTGCCGGCGTTCCGCCTGTTCGTCCTCGCCGGCCTGGCCGCCAGCAATGGCGAGGCGCGCCGCCTGGTGCGCGGCGGCGGCGCCCGGCTGGGCGATGCGCCGGTCGCCGACGAAGGCCAGATGGTGCCGGCAGAAGCCCTGCGGACAGGAATAAAACTGTCGGTCGGGCGTAAGCTGCACCGGGTCGTGCGGCTCAGCCCTCCCGAACCGGCAGGTTGAACGCCACGCACCAGTTCCGCAGCGGATAGGGCCGCCCGACCAGCTCCGCCAGTTCGGCCGAGGCCGCATGGCCCGCCAGCGGATCGAAAGAATATACGTCCTGCGCCACCGTGGCATCGCTGTCGCACAGCGCGCCCAGCCCGCCGTGGCGGCGGTCGGCGTAGCGCACCGCCAGCGGGCCGGCGGGCGGGCGGGCCAGCGTCAGCGTCACCGTATCCGGCCCGCTCAGCGCCACCTCCTGCACGGGCACCACCCCTTCGCCGTCGATGGCAGTGAAGCCGCGGTCGGGGACCTCGACCGCCCGGTGGCCGGCGTACGGCCGCCCCCAGGCCAGCGGCGGCACCGGCACCTGGAAGCGCACCACCACCTCACGCCCGCGCATCCCGATCCCCGTCGGGCACAGCGGCCGCCACGCCTCCCCCAGTGTCAGCGCGCGATGCATCACCTTGCCGAACTGCGCGCCCAGCCAGCGATAGCCGTTGGCGTCCAGGTGGCCGCCCTTGTCGGTCACCGGGTAAACCGGCCCCACCATGAAGCAGCCGGGCAGCCCGCAGCCAACATCGACCTGCGCCATCGCCACGCCGAGTTCGTCGGAGGCATAGGCGCCGCCGGTCTGGTAGAGGAACAGCGCCGGCGTCGCCGCCTGCCCGGCGATGCCATGCGCCAGCACGGCCACCATGTCGCGATACAGCCGCACCAGTAGCGCGCGGTAAGCGGAGCGCGCGTCGGTGCCGCCGTCCAGCGCCCAGGCGTTCTGCTCGCCCTGCAGCACCAGCAGGGCCAGCACCTGGTAGGGCAGCCCCGCCTCGTGGGCCACCCGGCGCGCCAGCGCAGCACAGTCGCGCAGCCGGTTGAACAACTCCGGCTCCGCCCCGCGCGACAGCGCCTCCAGCGTGCGCCCGCCAACCCCGCAGGCGCTGGCCAGCAGCCGGGCCGGCATCACGGCCTCGCCCGGCCAGCCGCCGCGGTACTGGTTGACCGCCCCTTCCAGCACCGTCTTACACTGCCCCTCATACACGTGCAGGTATTGATCGTAGTCAGTGGCTTTCAGATGTTCAAGATCCGCCTTCAAATCCGTCGGAAACCAGGGGTTGTCCCGCCAATTCATCTCCACCGCCCAGCAATCCGGCGGCGGATTTTTCACAAACCTTCGATAGGTAGCATCACTTTCCAACTCCGGGTTGAAAGTGATCCAAATCTCACTTCCCTTTGCGCGGATAGTTGGAATTAGGATTTGCCAAGAGGATTCTGACGCGTTCGCAGCTTCCTCGAACCAACAAATATCTACACCCTCATACGACTTGATTTTTGAAATGTTATGCCTAACAC